>DUPR01000005.1:37500-47740 GCA_012838205.1 Methanobacterium sp. | reverse complement strand
GTACCGTTGATCCAAATAGTTACATTCTGTCCTGGAGCCAGACTGGCAATTATTGGATTGATGACCAGAGGATTAGTGTAGGCAGTCCATGGTATTCCGGTAGATGTGGAGTAATATGTGTTTATCAAAATACCTGGAGTGTAATAATCATCAAATGTAACATTAAGAGCATCTGAAGGTCCGACATTGGTTATTACAATAGTGTAATGTATTGGGTAACCACCTACTATTTTATTAACGTCAGATCCTCCTGTTACTGAAGTTTTTGTGATGGTTAGAGATGCTCGGGTGTCTACATCAGTCACAGTCGTATCATTATTGTTGTCAGGATCAGGATCCGTAGTAGAAGAAGTCACATCCACCCTATTAGTCAACACAGTACCCAAAGGAGTGCTACTATTAACCGTACCCGTAATAGTCAAAGTGATAACCTCATTAGCATAAACCGTAGCCCAATACAACGGACTACTCCAAACCGTGCCCAAAGGAACATCATGACCCGAGTAACTACTACTAACCGCACCATAAGTCACATTATGAATCCAAGACGGAATCACATCAGCCAAAGACACACCCTGACTATCACTAGGACCATAATTCGTCAAAACAACCGTATACGTAATACCATTACCAGCAACAACAGAAACCGGACCAGTCTTAGTCACACCCAAATCAGCAAGAGTATCCACATCAGTGACAGTCGTGTCATTATTGTTGTCAGGATCAGGATCCGTAGTAGAAGAAGTCACATCCACCCTATTAGTCAACACAGTACCATCAGGAGTGCTACTATTAACCGTACCCGTAATAGTCAAAGTGATAACCTCATTAGCATAAACCGTAGCCCAATACAACGGACTACTCCAAACCGTGCCCAAAGGAACATCATGACCCGGATAACTACTACTAACCGCACCATAAGTCACATTATGAATCCAAGACGGAATCACATCAGCCAAAGACACACCCTGACTATCACTAGGACCATAATTCGTCAACACAACCGTATACGTAATACCATTACCAGCAACAACAGAAACCGGACCAGTCTTAGTCACACCCAAATCAGCAAGAGTATCCACATCTGTTAGCTTGGTGTCGTTATTATTGTTGGGGTTGGGGTCAGTTGTTGATGATGTGACATGAACTGTGTTATTTATAGTGCCTATTGGTGCTGATGCATTTACTGTTGCTCTTATTATAATGTTTACTGTTGTTCCTGAAAGTATGTTTCCCAGTGATATATTGAATGGGTTTGAAACTATGTTGATCCATGTTACTCCAGAGTTCAGGGAGTATTGTGGGTTAATAAGTCGGTTGAACCAAGGTGCCAGTATATTGTCAGTTAATACGGCATTGATTGCGGTGTCAGGGCCATTATTAGTAACAATTATGGTATATACGACTTGTTCTCCTGCGTTGACTTGTGAATCTCCATCTTTGTGCACTTCCAGATCAGCACCTAATATGTGTATTTGGGTGCTGTTAGTGGTTGTGTACTCTCTTCCACCAGAAGTTGTAGATGTGTAATTGAGAATGGCGTAGTTAGTTATGTCTTGACCAGCTAAAGTGTAGTCATTGTTGACAATGCAGTTAAAGAATATTGTAGAACTTATTTCAGATAAAGTAAGAACTGGTCTGGTAAATGTTAGTAAGTTTCCATTCTGGGTGAATATCCATCCAGGACATACTTGTGATCCGATGACAAATGTCAAACCATCGGGTATTGTGTCAGTTATTATGAGGTTGTGTGCATCAGACGTGCTGGATGGTGTGTGTGTAACAAATAAAGTGTATGTAAATTCTTCTTCAACGGCTAAGTTGGTTTTGCTTGGTGTTTTTATAATTTGAAGGTTGGGTTCAACCACTTGAACTGTGGCATTGTCTGAACCGGCATTTACACTATCTCCAGTAGAGTTAAGGTAATATAATGTTGCAATGTTAACCAGGTTTACTCCGTTTTGGTTTCCAGGAATATCCAGGACTAGGACTGTGTAATATAAAGTTAAAGTACCTTCTTGGGTGACAGTTATATTACCAAAGTTTATCTCGTAGATATTTCCACCAAGTGCATTTATTACAAACTGGTTAACACTTATTCCAGGTGTGGCTGTGTAACCAAACCCAGTGGCTGCTAATCCTTCCGGTAGATCATCTATGATTCTTAATTCTGTGGTGGTACCTATTGGTAAATTGATATCTATATATTCGGTTGCTGTTTCTCCAATGGATCTGGTCTCAGTTTTGTGACCATTTACATTTTTGGAGATTCGTGGTGATCTGATGGTTATAATGGCTGTAGAAGTATCATTGATATTATTCACTGCACCAGCTGGTTGTGTTGGGTCTCCAGTTCTTTTACCATCGGTATCACCAGGGTTTCCTGGTGTTGCATCATTGGTACCGTGATCACCGGGCAAACTGGTTCCAGTTACATGGACTGTGTTGTTTATCTGATCGTTGTATGTAACGTCGGATCTGACTGTGACACGGTAATAGATGTGAAGCCAATCGTCAGAAGTTAGCCGATCTATAGTTACGTTAAGTAAGTTCGATGTGGAGAAGTCATGATAAATAACGGATGTTGTTGATGGTATAATATTCAAAACATGGAAGTTATAGTAATCTGAATTGAGGAAATCTAGTATTTGTAAATTGTAGGCTGGTGCATAGTAATTGGAGTTTGTCACACGTATAAAGAATGTTATGACATCTCCTCCCTGAGCTATGTTTATGTCGGGTTCTTTGTTAATTTGAAGTTGAGGTACTCGAACTGTTAAATCTGGTGCAACAGCAGTTAGGCTCCTACTCACACCTGTAGCATTGGTGAAATCCAGGGTCCCACTATTGGGAATTAGAATTCCGTTTTGATTTGCAGCTATGTTCAGGACTGTGACATTGAATCGGATGCTTATTATTCCGTTGTTTAAACCATTAGTTCCAGTGAAGGAAATATCTCCTAAGTTAAAGGTTAATAAGGGTAGGAGAGATGCGTCAGGAAAACTTTCATAGATTCCAGCAGGTTGGGTGAAAGTGAAGCCTGTGGCAGTTATAGCTGCATTGTTTCTCATAATTTGAGCAGTCCCAGGATTATAAACTAAATTAGATGGTAAAATATCTCTTATAACCGCGTTTAAGGTTTTTCCCTCAGGAATAGTTAGATTAAGACGATAAGTCACCACTTCACCGATCAATACATTGTTACCTGTTGAATCTGCCTCGGATGTGGATTCTATGGCCTTAGAAATTGATGGTGGAGGTGTGTTGAAATTAACCACGTTTGATGTGGCAGTGTAAGTTCTGTTTTGGTTAAAGCCTGGTGGCATGGATGAATAGACTACACTGGCAATGTTGGTGAAGGAAGAATCGCTGGGAACATCAGTAGCAACATTTACCATGAAGGTGAAAGTTTGTGAACCACTTGGGGCAATGAAAGTAGTGCTGTCACCAATAATACTAATAATGTTTGCATTGCGAGTGAAAGTGTATCCTGCCACCGGAGTGTATGTCCATGTTGCAGGGTTAAACAAAGTGGTGTTTAGTATATCTGTAATGTTGATTTGATATGCATTGGATGAACCAGTATTTCTTATAGTTAAGGTAATACTTACCTGATCGCCCCCATCCACTACTGTGGGGGTAGCTGCTTTCGTGATTGCAATGCGAGGTTCTATAATCTGAAGATATACTTCGGTAGTGAAAGGTCCATGTGTGTTTTCATCCCAAGTTAAACTCATGTCGTTTTGTTTGGAATTGCCATCCTGGTTTTCTATGCTGTTTAGTACAGTGGCGTTAAGTTCTATGTAGAAAGGATTGTTTGATTGAGTGCTGTTGGTTAGACCGCTGAATAAGAATATCACGTTCTGTCCGATTACTTGGGGTGGAACTACCAAAGTACCTAAAGTACCGGAGAACCCGGAAGAATAAACATTATAAGAGTTTAGCACGTAAGCAAATCCAAATGGCAGGGTATCGGTTATTCTGAGATTGGTCATTAGTCCTTGAGGTAAATATGCTTGGAGACGGAAGGTAACCACTTCCCCTATAGTGAGGTCTTGTGATGTTCCGTGAATGCTGGAATTTACTACACTTTTTTCTAATCTAGGGTCACCAGTTCGGATGGTGTCTGATCCAGTGCTTGAGTATTCCCTACTATTATCATCAGGACTTGTGCCGTCCCATGGTAAAGACCAGTAAGTTGCGTTTGCTGTGTTAATGTAACTTGGCCCAATTAAAGGAGTGTCTAAAGTTGTGACATTAAAGTAGAAATCCAGAGTTTGTCCGGGATTGATATCTCCCCAACTGAAGGTTACAGTGTTACCAGGGTAAGTGAATGTGAATCCATTCTGGTTGTAACTAACAACACTGCCCAAGTCAAATATGTCACCGGCATTATTTAAGGAGTCAGTGATTATTACATGCTGCGCTGTGGCATGTCCAGTATTAGTTACCCTAATTCTCACATTTACTAGTTGACCTCCCTGTACTATGCTGGGAGTGAATGTTTTGGTAACAACTAGACGAGGTTGTACAATATTAACCGAAGCATCGCGATTAATGGGAGAATGTCCTGGGTTATTCCAGTCCATTGTAGCAGTATTCTGTGCAGTTACATTAGTTGAACCAGGATAAGGAGTATTTTCATTAGCAATTAAAATTAAGTCAATGAAAAATGTGCTGTTAGTAGTTGTGTTGGTTGTGCCTGTGAAAAGGAAATTTAATGTATTGCCGAATTGGTTGAAAGTTAATGGTGCGAGATTTCCAATGTAACTTGTGGTATCCAGAGTATGTGAAACATAACTTAAACCTGCAGGCAGTACATCGGTTATGACGAGATCAGTTATTTGTCCTGCTGGTAAAGTGATAGCAAGCCTGAATAGCCCTCTTTCCCCTATAGTTAGATTGGGTGTTGAACTTATCCCATCAACAGATGAGACATAGGTTTTTGTGAAGTTTACATCGCGGATTTGTACCGAAGCAGTGGAACTTATCGGATCCCTCACATAGTTAGGGCTTTCGGGTAGGGTAATGATGTATATTTAGTAATGTTGACAGTGTTATCGATGACTTGTCGGGGGTATACTGTATCGTTCAAGACGACAGTATAAGTTATGTTAATGGTGTTATTTTCATCAACAACCGAGAAAATAGGATATAAGGCTGTGAAATTTAATCCGCCAGTTGTGAAAAGATCCATCAAGTTTAAACCAGTGATTGTTGGTCCGTTCACATAACTGGCAACAATGTTGCTGATTGATGCTATGTAACTTGGATTGGATGTTAGAAGATTATCCGTTACAATAACATTGTATGCTGGTGCATTACCAGTGTTACTTATCAGAATAGTATAAGTCACTTCGTCTCCTGCTTGTAGATTGGTAGTAGGAGTGGCCATCTTATTAATTGTGAGTGCTGGCTCTCCAGTTACAATGGAAACGATGGTGTTGTCAGAAAAAGATTCGTCAAAATTATTGTTATGAACAACATTTAAAAGGTTAGTTAGGTACAACCCGTCTGCCATTGGATCTCCGGTTGCTGTTACTGTGAACAATATGTGAGCAAGGCTTTGGGGTTGAGTGGAATTATGGATCTCACCATAGAAAAATGTGAGAGTGTTTTGAGTTGCATCGATAATTAATGTTGGTGTTACTCCACTTAATGTGCTTAAAGTATCGTCCCATGCTAATTTCCATCTTCCAGCAGGCGGTGGAGTGTCATACTGGTCTTTTGGAACCGGATTAAGATCAACAAATTCAGTGGCTCTTAAAAATGGTATTGGTAAATAATCTATTAGAATGAAATTTTCAAGGTTGGTTGTTGGAACGTTAACACATATGGAGAAAGTTACTGTGTCTCCTGGTCTTATTATGTAGGGAGGTCCAATTGGATCGTTTCCATTGATCTTGTAAATTTGTTTACAAATTGATGGGGCTACAATGACCACTTCACTTCTACTTCCATCTGAAACACCATGTCCACTATTTACCAGATTAGCATCAATGGTAACAGTATTATCAATCATGTCATTAGAAACAATTGGGTGATTGATAGGTTCTGTTAAGTTTAGTTTGATCTCGGACCAGTAGGTCAATGTGCCTGCGGTTGCACCATAGTTTGTTCCAGTATAATTTCCTCCTTCTAGAATTCCACTGTATCCATTATCAATCAACAATCGAGTAATATTGAATACTATAGTTGTAATACCATTGGTTGGATTGTATGTCCAAGACATCTGAGGGTTAGGGTTAGGTGTGACATCGAATTCTAGTGTAAAAGGGCCGCCCGATGGAAGGTGTAACACTACACTTGGTATGTAACTAGGGTCAGTTAGGAACCTTTGCCCATCACCCATGACATCTGTGATTATTACATTACCCATACTGAAATAATCCGAAACCTGAAAGTTGGTTGTATAACGTAGAATGTCAGTTGGTTTTGGACTTGGGGGTGTACTTACATCAGCCACTCCTTTTTGTATGGCAAGTGGCTTCAAAGTTACAGAGTAAGTCGAATTGGAAAAAACATTTATTCCATTATATATACCAGTCACATTTGCAGTGTTGTTTGCTAAAGCCCAAGAACCAGTAGTTTCATCCAAAACATGTTGGGAATTATTATCAAATTTTGGTGCATATACTTCATAAGTGATAATTCTGTCAGGACCTAATACACCTGTGATACTGGAAAACATTATCTGTAGAAGACCACCCGGTATTGTGAGTGATGGTTGTTGAGTTACTGTGCCTCCTGCAGAATTAAGTACTTGTAAGAATTGAAGATTTCCAGGAATAAGATCAGCAACTTCTACCAAATTAATTGTTTGTCCATTTGCAACATCAACTGTGAGAGTGTAAGTGATAGGATAATTTCTACCTGTTGCTGTTTCACGTTCTGGTGCATTTGAAGTTTTGGTAATCTGGATCACTGTGGGTGTTACTTGTGCTGTTGATTCATGTCCCCTTATAGGATTTGTACCAACTTCATTGGCACCAAATCTGAACACTGGATAACCAGTGATGTTTAATGGAACTCCTAGTTCGGAGTTTCCAAGTAAAAGCGCGTTGATGTTTATTGTTGCTGGGGGTTGACCAGTGGTGAAACTTCCCAGCGGATATTCAAAAATGTAAAGTTGGAATCCTGGTGTGCCAGTTACTGTAAGCCCAGAAAGTGGATCTACTAGTTCTCCAGAAACTGGAAAAGTACCAACATTAGTGACACTTACAGGAGCACCCAGGAAAGTTGCAGAATTAAACTGTATTTCTGGGGGTAAAATTAGTTGGACTGTTGGTCCGAAACCGGTTTCATCCCCGGCATTATCAAAGGTAATAGTGAAGTCAAAAGTTTCATTCACAAGCTGTGAAGATGGAGCATTTATAGATAAGGTGGGTTCAGGGCCTAACTGGAAGTTAAGCTGTCCATAAAAATTAGGGTCATCAGCATTGTTACTGGCCATCAGTGTGAGAAACTTGGTTAATGTCATGTGGCCGGGATAACTGGCTGAAACATAGAAATTTTTTTCATTGCTTGCAAAAGATATTATATAAAAACCATCAGAGTCAGTGGTTGTTCTGGCAACTTCAGTGCCTTCTGGAGATTTCACAGAAACAGTTACTCCGGGGAAGGAACTTCCATTGGTACATCTAATTACATTACCACTTATTATGGATTCTGAAAAATGTGAAGAGGGGTTAAGGGAAGATGTGGGGATATTTTGTTGATCTTGAGAGGGATCATTATTATTAATTGAGTTAGCAAGAGATAATTCTGAAGTTATATTGTTATCAGTTATGTAATTCGAGTTTTCAGCAGCTGTAACAGCTCCGGATGCGCAAAGAACTGTTAACACAAAGAGTATTGTTAATATAGTTTTGTTTTTATCCCATGACCCCAACATGAATAACTCCACCATAAATGTTTTAGTTTTTTTTATATGCTCTTCCCAAAATTGCATTGTTCACAAACAACAATATTGATATGATAGTTGTTTTTTATACAATAGTTAACATTTAGTTATGATAACTTAACTTATATACATTTTACTATTTGACTATATTCAGTTCCAATTTTTTAAATAAAAACTTATTTCATGAACAAAACCAAAAAAAAAACTATATAAAAAGTATTACTAAAATTCCTCAATTATGCGTCAAAAAAATGTGATGATTATATGTTTGTACTTACATTCAGAGCATGTGACATCAGTTAATCTTAAATTCATTGTTTACTACACATAAGATAAGTGATAATAAGAACTGAATAGCTTTAAAGACAGTTCATAGAAGAAATAACTATAAAAAATAAAAGAGGTAATAAAAATGTGCGAATCAACAGTTTACGACAATAAAGGGATTAAATTAATGGATGATGTGATTAATATCAAAGTTTATGGTAACCGGATAGAGATGGTAGATATTTTAAACCAAGGAATGACAGTAGAAGGCCAAATAGTTGAATTAGACCTTGAAAAACATAGTATTTTCATAGAAGTAGATGAAAAGGGGTTAGTTAAATAAGTACACAATTTTTTTATGAAAATAATATAATTCTAATACTATTTCTTTAGTAACTAAATAATAATAAGAACTTAATTATTTGCGAAAAATAAAAAGAGGGGTGGAAAATTCCACCGAATTGGTTTTTTTTTTTGGTTTCGATTTTTTTACCTATTTAAGGGAAAACGCATCGTGTGGACAGACTGGTATGCACTGGTCACAGAGTATACAGAATCCTTTGAGTGGTACTTTGTCGTCGGTGAGTTTCAGCATGTTGTAAGGACATACTTCTACACAATCACCACACTGTTGGCAATTATCAGGACTGTACTCAATTCTGTTCCTCTTGACAATCTCACCATCGATTTCTTTGTCGATTTCCACCAGATTTAATGCATCGTTTGGACAGGCAATTGTGCATGCCCCACAACGGGTGCACATAGCAAATGATGGTTCTCCACCTACTTCAACATCTCCTGGTACTTGAACTCCGGTTTTTGTAACCACCCGGATAGCTTCGTTGGGACATGTGCGGGCACATGCTCCTACAAAGTCACATTTTTCTTCATCCCATACCAACCCTGTTTCAGAGGCAGGTTTGGCTGGTCCTAGTTCAACATCCAGAGTGATGGCATCCACTGGGCACATTTTTTCGCATAGTCCACAGTAAGTACAGATTTCCGGTAGTTCTACTGTTAGTTCAGAAGTTTTAGGTTCTATGAAGTCACCAGGACAGGCGTCTACACAAACCTGACAACCGATACATGTATCTGTGTCAATTTCAAACTTGTTGAGTATTTTGGCACGTTTTTCTGGTTTTCTTCCGGATATATACACTGCGTTCCATGGGCAGGTCTGTGAACAGACCCCACATTTGATACAAGTGTCTTCATCGATGGTTATGCTTTCACCGTATTCAGGGAGTGTTATGGCGCTTACTGGACATTCATCCACACACATACCACATCCTACACAGTCCACTATGTAGACTGGGCTGGTGATCTCTAAGTCCAGTTTTTTAGGTTCTTTAACTCCTTCTACTCCGATAACATCTACTGGGCAAATGTCTGAGCACTGCTGGCACATGACACAGTATCCCTGTAAAGGCAAGGTCTGCACTTTACCAGTTTCTAATTTAAGGATCTGGGGGGGGCAGACTTCTACACAGTCCCCGCACTCGTCACAGAGTTGGGGGTTGAAGGTAATCCTGGTTTGGGTGTTGCCAGATTCATCCAATGCTAGCTCATCAGCTTTAAGAGCACCAGTGGGACAGACATCCACACATTTAGGTGCTCCTCCACAGACATCACAATAGTTGACATCTTCTGGAGATACGATGATTGCTGCAGTTGGACAGGCACCCTGACAGGCCCCACATCGAATGCAGTCTTCCTTGTTAACCACTATCATCTTTCTCACCCTCTAAAATGTATTTAAATCTTTTTAACGAGGTGTCCCTCGCTGTCGTACACTTCAAGGGTGGCAAGCCTCATTTGACTATCGATTTGGTGGGTTGCACAGGATAGACATGGGTCATAAGCCCTGATAACCATCTCCATTAAGTTGAAGATTTTATCGTCTACGTCTACTCCAGGTTTAATGTAGTCTTTGGCGACTTTTTGAATACCCATTTCCATGGCGGGGTTGTTTTGGATGGTTGCAACAATAATGTTAGCTTTGGTAACTTGTCCGTTTTCGTCACAAGCATAGTGGTGGGTTAGTGTTCCTCGGGATGCTTCTACAATTCC
>DUPR01000005.1:0-35000 GCA_012838205.1 Methanobacterium sp. | reverse complement strand
TGTCGGTGTACCATATTACTGTACATTATATGCATTTGAGCATAGTTATTATAAAGGTTACTTGAAAAACAATTCCGAAAACTTTTTATATCATAATCCAAAGTTGATATTTCAAAATAGATTATAATGCCCCCTTATTACCCAATAACAAGATACTGTTCTCCTATGAATACATAAACAATGAATTATTTTTTAATTTATATAAAAAATTATCAAATTGCTTTATTACTTATATAAAATGAAATATATTTATAAAGACAATGATATCCTTTAAACTATTATTAATATCCTAAATACAAATTTAAATGAACATTTAAATTGCATAATTCTTGTTTGCAAACAACTTCCCCTAAATGATTAAATAAAAAAAAAATCAATATAAATGAAGAATCTCATATAGTTTTGTTGTGTATCTTAAATATTAAATAACAAACAATAAATGGCGGTGATTAAACTGCTACTGGAAATAACTGATCTGGCAGTAGAAGTAAGTGGAAGAGAAATTCTGACTGATGTAGATCTCTATATAGATAAAGGAGAAACTCATGTACTCTTAGGACCTAACGGGTCTGGGAAAAGCACACTTTTTATGACTCTGCTTGGGTTTCCCAAGTACAATGTAACCAGAGGCGAAATAATATTTAAAGGAGAAGATATTACCAACCTTTCAACCACAGAAAGAGTTAGAAGAGGTTTCGGAGTTAGTTTCCAAAACCCTCCTTCTATTAGGGGCGTGAAGCTAGGTGATCTGTTGAAGATTGAACACGGTGAATCAGACACTGGCAAAGGCCTCAGTTCAGAAATGATGAAAGTAGTAAATAAACTTAAATTTGATGAAAAGTTCCTAGAAAGAGATGTGAATCTTGGTTTCTCTGGAGGGGAGGTTAAACGTTCGGAAATTCTGCAACTTTTAGCTCAAGAGCCCGATTTTATAATGTTTGATGAACCAGACTCCGGGGTAGATATTGAAAACGTGGAAATTTTGGCTGAAGAAATCAATTATTTACTGGATAAAAAGAAAAAACCCGGTTTAAGAGAAAAATCAGGACTTTTAATCACACATTTGGGATATATACTTAATTTTGTAGCTGCTGACACTGCTCACGTCCTTTTAGATGGAAGAATTGCTTGTTCAGGAAATCCAAACGAGATTATGGAAGATATAAGGAAAGAAGGATTCAAGGGGTGTGTGGAATGTTGCAAAATTCACTGAAAAAAGCCAAAAAAGCAAAGAAAAAGGAAGCTAACTTTGGGGAAGACATAGACATTGAAGAATTTAAAATTGAAGAACCTGATGAACATGAATCTGTAGAATCCCTGGAAGAAATTCCAAAAAAGTATCAAAACACCCTATTACAAGTAGGTGTGGACCCTAAATCAGAAGAACGAGGCGGTTCTTTCATGATGATGGATCAAAGTGGAATAATGGCCCAATCCCACACTGAATCCATAGAAATACTAAATATAAAGGATGCTTTGGAAAAGTATGACTGGCTTTCAGACTACATGTGGAATGCTATCGCCGTTGACACCGATAAGTATACTGCTGAAACTGCTTTGGGCGATCCGGGAGGGTTTTTCATCCGAGCAAAACCTGGTGCCAAAACAGTATTCCCCATCCAAGCATGCATGTTTATTGGAGACGAAAGATTAGCTCAAAAGGCCCATAACATTGTAATCGCCGAGGAAGGATCGGAGATACACATGATAACCGGATGCGCTACTGGAACAGATGTTTCATCTGCATTGCACATTGGTGTTTCCGAGTTTTACATAAAAAAGGATGCTAAGATTTCTTACACTATGGTTCACAATTGGGGTGAACAAGTAGAAGTACGTCCCAGAACTGCAATTATTTTAGATGAAAACGCCACCTACGTGAACAATTATATTCTCACAAGTCCAGTTAGGACCATTCAATCATATCCTACTGCCTATTGTAAAGGTGATAACTCAAAAGTGTTATTCCAATCTATAATGGGCGGTCAAAAAGATTCTATTCTTGATTTAGGTTCTAGGGTAATTCTGGAAGGTAAAGGATCCAGTGCAGAAATGATATCCCGAGCAGTTTCCAAAGATCAATCCCAAATATATTCCAGAGGACACCTAGCAGGCAAGACTCAAAAATGTAAGGGGCACTTGGAGTGCCATGGACTGGTATTATCAGATGACTCCATGATCTATGCTGTGCCAGAACTTGAAGGTAGTGCCACCGAACTGGAAATGTCCCACGAAGCAGCTGTAGGTAAAATTTCAGAAGAAGAAGTGCTTTACTTGACAAGTAGAGGATTAACTGAAGACGAAGCCGCGTCCATGATTGTCAGGGGATTCCTAAGCATGGACATCACTGGTCTACCACCTGAACTTGCTGCAGAAACCAAACGCATGCTAGATCAGAGTCTGAAAGGAATGTAAAAAATCAGTTCTCTTCAAATTTCTATTATTTTTTATGAGTTTATAATTTTTTCACATTGTTTTTTTTATTCTGATCCAATACTTCATATTTGATAAATTACATAGAAATTGATGTATTTAATAATTTAATTAATTGAGGTGTTAATAATGTATCTGGCAGGAGAAGCTTTAGTTGGAGATGGAGCAGAAGTATCCCATATAGACCTTTTGATTGGAGATAAAGAAGGAGCAGTTGGTAAAGCCTTTGCCAATGCTTTGGCCAACCAAGTTGACAGACATACTCCTTTATTTGCAGTTATAACTCCTAATTTAGTGGCTAAACCAATTACTATGCTGATTCCCAAAGTTAGCATTCGTGATTTGGATGATGCTGTGAAAATGTTTGGACCAGCTCAAAAAGCAGTGGCTATGGCAGTGGTAGAATCTGTTGAAGAAGGGATAATCCCTAAATCTGATGCAGAAGACATTTGCATATTATGTGGTGTTTTCATTCACCCTGAAGCTCAAGACGCTGATAAAATTTACCAGTACAACTATGAAGCCACAAAAATTGCAATTAAAAGAGCATTTGCCCAAACACCAACCATTGACGAAATAATCGAAAAAAAGAACGAAACAGGACATCCTTTCTATAAATAAGTCCCACTTTTTTTAATTTAACATTACTTTTTTATGTTTCTTTTATTTTTTTTCAAAAAAAAGTGAATTTAAAAATATGATATTAATATATGTCAAATAATTTCATTGCAAGATAGATAAATTTTTCATTCATCTAATTGATAAAAAGGTAGTGGGATTTTATTCTGAAATTATGATAAATTCGCCCACCTTTTCAACTTTGCCGAATGGCACCAGTAAGGTGTCACCTTTTTGTTTAGAACCTTTAACTGCAACTGTTCTTCCTTTATCCACTTTAATAACCACATCAGTTATTTTACCGGTGCGATCATTTATTATAAGCTCTTCTAACTCACCTAATATTCGGGCATTGTTAGTAGCAACTTGATAACCCTTAATTTCACTCCAAACTTTTTCTTCCCCTTTTATGAGTTTCCTTTCCTCTTTCTCGACCATAACCTCACCTTCTATAATTTCCCCACAGTTTTTCTAAGGAGATAATGTCCTCGGGGCTATTAATATTAAATGCCAGTTCTATTTTGCCAAGGACTAGAACTTCTTCATCTTGTTCTGTATCTTTCCCCCTTAATATATTTAATCCAGAGGGAACCACTTTTTCCAGCACCAAACTGGGCTTGATACCATGTTCACAGAATATCTCTACTGGCACCATTACAGACATGGCTGGTTTGGGTGATTTCTGGTACTCATGCAGTACTTGGTCAATGATCATGCCAGTGATTAGGGGAAGATCAGAAGTGATGGTGAGAATTATTTCATTGGCCAAATCATCTTGTGAAAGTGCAAAAGAAAGGTCTTCAATGTAGCCTACACCCGGAGTAATGAGAACGCTAACGTCAATCCCGTTTAATATGATATTTTTAACAAACTTTGCAGTTTCAGGTGTGTGAGGACTTGTTGCAATTATTATTCTGTCTATATGCGTAGAATCACGTAATGCTTCCAGTACATACTGAATAAGGGGTTTACCTCTTACTAGTGTAAGGGGTTTTTCAGAGTCCATCTTCATTCTGGTGCCCCTCCCACCAGCCATTACCAGGGCTATTACCATAATATATAGATATCAGATAATGTTTTTTTAAATCTTTTTGATCATATGCCACATTCTCAGAAAAAAATAATTAAAAAAATGTCTGAAGATGCATACTAATCTGGGAAAAATTTGATTTATAGAGAATACAGAATTTACGAGTTCGATTTTTATAATCCTGCCCATTTTATCTGTTAATGGAAATGTTTTTGGAAATCTATCTATGGTGACTCCAATTCGGATGAAAAAAATATACTTCTTTAGATTTATGAAACAATTTTGAAAAATGATTGGCTATTATAAGATAAAATTGATACATTATGAGGAAATTTCAGTGATTATATTACCTCATAAATGATCAGATTAGTTCATAATCATGTGAACTTTGTTATCTCTTTTGAAGTTTCATTCTTTGCGCTAAGATACATGGGCCGCCTTGCCTACCTCCAAGTGGTATTAGTGGTGTTCCCATGGAGTTCATACATCGGGCCATCACTGCTGCACCCAGGGCCAGAGCATCTGAAACAAATAGGACATCTTCAAAGTATCCTTTAGTATGTTCTAAAATCAGTTCTGGTTTGCGGCCGGTGATTCCTGCCCTTCCTGTGATTCCTAGTATGGATCCTTCTTCAATTACACCTTCATCATCAGCTTCTTCAATTAATCTTTTGACAATCATGGCACTAACATGGTCCAAGGTGGCAAAAAGGGTGTGCATGTCTGTTGATTCAATTATTTCTTGACCTATTTTGGTGAGTTCAGGTACCTCATCCCCTTCTTTACCTATGTCACAGCCAATGAGAGTGGTTCCTGCATCGTATGCTGCTTGAGGATCTACTGGCACGGTTCCGAATCGTTCCCTGCCTTCAGGAACTTTGCGTATGTCAACGTGTTCATGGGCGCGTTTGGCAAACTCTTCTGCAGTTTTCCAGTCAGCTTTTTTGAGGATTTCCTTCTTATACAAGTCCAGAGCAGCCCCTCCAATTTTATCCACCTTTTGTGTGCCTCTGATTATTGAGTCAGCCACTGCTCCAGCCAGTCCACAGAAGTTTCCTATGGTTCGGGCGTAAGGTTCGTCATTATTAACGATTCTACCAGCCAGCGTAGTTCCAAAGTCCATTGAAACACATGGGTTTCGGTAATCAATATCAGTCCATTTTGCACCTGCCTTAATACCTCCTGTAACTAGTTCTCCTTCCATTTCATTAGCTACAACGGCTCTTCCAGTGGGAGGCACTACACTTACCACTGCTCCATCAAACATTACCTTGTCTAGTAGAGTGAATTCTCGTAATTTTTTGGGTAAGCTTTCCTTGGAAATGGATGGAGACATTTTACTTGGCGGTATCCCTGCATCTAAACAACCATCTGCAAGGGCAATGATGAGTTCACCCACCTCTTTTGGTGAAGCAAAACCTGCTGTAACTCCTGTTGAGCGAACTACAAAGTCTAGATCATCTTCAATGTTAATCCTGGATCGTTTTACAGATTCTAGTATAGTGTCCTTCACTAATTCCGAAACTGATTCTTTAGTTAGTTCCACGTGCCAAACAGTTTCCCCAAAGACTTTTTCACCTGTTTTAGGAGGTCTTATATCTCGGGTCATTTTCACTGTTTTATCCAATAGATAGGTCTTGCTGGTGTTGAGGTTGGTGGCAGTAAGAATGGACTTGGTGGTTGTGTTTCCCAACTCCACCGACGCTACAATATAATATTCATCCTTGCGTAAATTTGCACCGTATCCTCTTCCCACGGCTTTCTTGGTAAATGGTGCCATTTTGGCATCTTCAATTGTTATGTATCTACTCTTGGCCATAACAGGTTTAGGACCCAAACCTAACATTTTCTTTAAAAATGACAGAAAAATCCCCTCCGAATTGACATGAATCTTAAATTATTAGTTTTATAACTTTATAAAATAGGTTTTATCTAAAATAGTTATAAATCTTGTGAAATTAAATTCACGAGTAAGAACAAACAAGATTTTAATATGTAATTTAAGGAAAAAAATGTTAAAAAAAGAGTGTATTCTAATTTATAGTCCGAACTAGGAGTATGGTGCATGGAGCAGAGTGAACTACTTTTTCAGATACGCTCCCTAATAAATGTTTATCTACTATGCTTTTTCCTGTGCCCATTACTATCACATCTACATTTTCATCAGCAGCAGTTTTGACAATTTCGACTGCAGGGTTACCTTCAGTCATTACTGTCTTGAATTTTATTCCTGAATCTTGTGATCTTTTAAATATCGTTTCCATGTCATGAAGTATTTCTTCCCCTCTCTTTCTCAGTTCAGAAATCATCATTTCTTTTACTTTTTTAGGGGTTAAAAAGGGGACGGAGGTTTCAACCACATAAATAAATATTACTTCAGCATCTTTGTCACTTAAAATATTTAATGTGTTTTCAATAAGGTCGTCCATGTATTCGCCCATGGTAGCAACTAAAATCTTTTTATACATTTTCCATCACCTAACCAATTATAAATATCCTGACTATGGCATACAAGATGTATGTTATCATTAATATTATCCCTGCCGCCCTATTAATTTTCATTCCACCAGCCTTAATAAGTACCATTAAAAGAACAGTCACTCCAATCATCACTGGCGCATCCAAAGTTAAAGATAGTGGTTCCACGGGTACAGATAGTATGAGAGCAGGAACTCCTATTCCAATTAGAATATTAAACGTGTTACTACCCAGAACGGTACCTATGGAAAGATCATGCAATCCTTTCATTGCTGAAGATAATGTAACTACCAGTTCAGGTATGCTGGTTCCAATGGCTAAGGTAAACAGCCCCATAATCATCTCTGGTATTCCTGCTATGTGGGCCAGTTCTACA
Organism: Methanobacterium sp.; assembly: GCA_012838205.1. Taxonomy (NCBI): domain Archaea; kingdom Methanobacteriati; phylum Methanobacteriota; class Methanobacteria; order Methanobacteriales; family Methanobacteriaceae; genus Methanobacterium; species Methanobacterium sp. The sequence continues at coordinate 28,065 of DUPR01000005.1, read as the reverse complement.
CCACTATAAACCAGTAATCTGCACCCGATTATAAGGCCTGCAAGCCCTAAAACAATATATAAAATTGATTTTTTATTTATAGCACTTTTTTTGTTCTTTTTGTTGTTTTCATGATTTTCTATTGTTAGATCATTATTAGAATCGGAATCATTATTAGAATTGTTTTTACCATGTTTTCTTTGGGCTTTAATTAAAAGCCATAAATAAATACAATATGCAAAAATCATTACTAAAGCTGCTATCCAGTTAATATCACCAAATAACATGAAAAATATGAGAATTAAGCCAGTGCCTAATGTCATCAGCCAATCACGATTTAATCCTTCTTTATTTGTTCCAATAACTCCTGCTACTGTTGCTGAAATTCCTAAAATCCCGGCTATGTTCCAAATATTTGAACCAATTACGCAACCGACCCCAATATCAGTATTACCAGATAATGAAGCAATTAAAGCTGATCCAAACTCGGGAAGTGAGGTTCCAATTGCAGAAGCAGTTACTCCTAGTATTATTTCAGAAATACCCAAAGCTCCCCCAATTTCAACCAAATTATCCACAAATAAATCGGCTGATTTAATGACCATGATCAATGAAACTACCAATACAGCTATGAGTACTATTATTTCCAACAAATTAATCACCAGAAGTGTGTTGCCTATTATGAGATTTGTAATTTGGACATTATTCCTAGCATGCTAATTAAACATCTTTGTTTATTATTTGCAAATATAAAAAGATATCCAAATAATTATAAAGCCTCAAAAAAATTCATTTATAAAATAAGTTCAAAAACTATTGAAATTCCCTTAATAAAAAAAAATAGGTTGTATAGGCTTTGCGCCTATAACAGTTTGAAGAAGGGGTGTTCTTCTATTGGTTCAGTTCCGATGTCTTTAGCTGCTTCAGCCATGAAGATATCAGCCATTCCACAAGCAGGGAAGGCCATTTTTGAGTTTTCTATAGGACCGAATAGTACAAAGTCTCCTCCAACAGCTTGTTGGATTAGGTTGGATCCTACGTCACAAACAGGCCATGCTTCTGGATGATCTTTTTTGTATCCGCGTAGCCAGTCCCATGCAGATGGCACGTTGTGGATACCACTTCCCACAGGTAGTCCCCATTTACTTTTAACAGCGTATGAGGTTCTGAGGGCGGGTCCTGCACCTTGACCTAATGGAGTTATAGCAACATCCATGAATGGTTTGGTGATTCCGCACTCTTCTGCCATTTGCATTAAACCTTTGTCTATGGCACTTCCGCCAGTTTCCCATATATCTATTTTACCTTCTACACCAGGTGCCATTGGGTTAAATCCGAGAACTATGGATGCAGATATATCAGTGTCTGCAACAGCTTGAAGTTCATCGGCTTCAGAAGCCATGTTTATTGAGTTGTAGATTGCTCTTTCAGCCAGACCTGCTTCTTGGGCGAATTTCGCACCAGCAACTTTAGCGTCGGCTGATGTTGAATCAATCATGAACGGTGCGTCACATACTTCACCAACAAATTCCAAGTATTTGACCATTGCATCGGCAGTTGCACCGAAGGTCTGGACTATACATGGGTTTCCGGTGACATCAGACATTTCTTCCATGGTCTTTATCAGGGCTTCTGCTTTGTCTTTGTCAAAAACTCCTGCTTTTTCATCTTCAATAATGCTGTGTCCACCATAAAATATGGTTCCAGCTAAAACTGTGGGGTATTCTCCTGGTTGTCCACCCACGTTGACACCAGCTACATCTAAAACCACTTGTTCTTTGTCAAACCTTATCATAAGTAAACCTCCTTGAATTAGACTCCTCCAAAGATGGAAAGGATTGCTCCTACTTTCACTACATTGAATACCACAAACAGGATTATTAATCCTATTATGATTCCGTATAAAATACCAATATCTCTACCCACTTGTTGACCAACTCTCTGATTGATTTCACCCCAAGTGAATTCAACCTTCTCATCCATTTCGTCTAATCTTTCATTAGCCTTGTTGAATTCTTCAGCAGGGACTAAAACATGAGGTATGACATTTTTTTCTTCATCAGACATGTTATTAAGCCCCCTTAATGGTCAATAATACCCATACATATGGAAGGCCGACTAATAAAACTGCCAGTAAGAATCCCAATGCCATACCGTATATTCTAGTGGCTATGAGTCCTGAGAACAGTCTCTGATCCCTTCCAATTAGTTGGGTTCGGTATTTTACATCTGCTGCTACTTTTCTAATGCCTCGAATATTAGGTTTGTTTGATATTAACATTTAATATAAACCCCCTAAGAGCAGTAAGGTTCCAAAGGTTAGGATGAAGACTAAACCTATCATTATACCCTGTACTTTTCCAGAATACATTCCTGCAGCCATCCGATTAAGACCACCAATAGATTTAACTTGGGTCTGGATGTTGCGCATTCTTGCCTCAATAAGGGCTGTTTCAGGGGCGACTGGTGGTATTTCTTCACCTTCTTCTTCTTCGCCACCGCCTTCTTCCACTTCTATAACCATTGCTTCTTCTTCGAAAGCTCCTGGATCTTTGTCTATGCATTCTTTGACCTTGGACTGTATGGTAGCGGCGTCTTCTACGTCAATTATGCTTACAATTTCCATTTGCTGTTGGAATCTTTCAATTCCTTCGTCAGGTATGTTTTCTATGAAAGGAATAGCTCCAGTTGCATCTATTATTTTCCTTTTTTCAGGGTCAACACCATTGGCGTGGAGAGCTTCTATACTCTGACCAGTGATGTGTCCTTGCACCTCTGATCCAGTTAGGATCAGGAAGCGTATGTTGGGATTTGAGATGAGGTTTGCGAGCATCTTCTCTATTCCTAGGTTCTCAGTTTTGCAAGGTCCAGCAATAGCTGCTCCAGCATCTACTGGGATACTTTCAATGTGAGAAGCCAAGGTAGTGGCTGCAACAGGACTTTCTGGATCTCCTACTTCGTAGTCCCCGTTAATTACAGGCCATCCTTCTGCTGGTGATTTCTTTTCAGCCAACTTTAACACCTCCTATAACAATAGGGCTATCAGTAGCACAAGCCCTAAGATAAATCCATAAACTATGTTGGTTAGTGTACCTGCCATGAGGTAGGCTCCTTCCCTTCCAGGATAAGATCCTGCAGACACGGTAGTTGGATCTAGGGCTGTGTATAAGTCTTCTACTGCAACCTCTAATTCATTTAATTGTTCGTTAACTCCGTCCATGGATACGATTACGGCACCGCCGACAGCTGCACCGACCATACCAGAACTGGGGTCAATGGTTAGATTCATTTCAGGAACTACTTGTACTAATGGTAACATTTCCATTTTTATTCCTCCTAGAGTTCCTCCTCTTTAGGCCACATTCCGGACCATGCCACAGATGCTGCTTCTTCTTTGGATGCTTCTAAGAACATTTTTATGGTTATAAACCATGCTATAGCACCAATAATGGCAATAACTGCCCCTTTAGCAGTGAATAATCCCCCTAATATGCCCACTACAGCCATAGAAATGAAACCTGTGGATGCAGCCAATTTTAGAGTTCTTACCCTGTTTTCTTGTGGTCCTAAACAAGCGTTGAATGGGTGTTGAATAGCCATGGTATTCATGATAAAGAGCAGTGCAATGAAACCAGTTGCTACTACCGAGCTTACTATAGCTGCCATGCCTATACCTCCGGCAATGGCTGCTGAAAATCCAAGGATAGATATTGCAGATGCAGCGGTGAGTTCCATAGTACCTGTTAACAGGACTGGTATTTTCATTCCAACTATTTTTTTACCAAGTATGGCAATTACTGCGCCTATAATTGCAGATAGAATAACTCCTAGAATAGGTCCTAAGTAAATATTACCCAGCATTACTCCACCTGCTAGACCGGATAAGACACCTATAACTCCCACTGCAACGGACATGTATCCGATGGAGGGTACCCCGGTACCTAAACCGTAGCTGGCTACTCTTGCTATGGCGTCAGCACCCCAAATTATGGCACAGACAGCTCCTAATGATGCTAAGAGAGGTCCTAAAACAGAGTGAAATGGTGTTAAATATACTCCGATTAACCCACCGATAATTCCAATACCAATGGTTATTTTAGGGTCTACTGCGGATTCACTACCTCCTCCTGCTGCTACTGACATTAGAAAGCACCTCCTTTGATAATTAACACCCCAATAATTCCGGTTACCAAGGATGCGATGAGACAAGCCAAGGCACCTTTAGGAATTCTCTTAAACTTAGGGTCATGGAAACCTTCTATGGTTCCTCCTATATTGTAGGAAGCGATTACAGCATTGACAAAGAACAGTCCTAATGCAAATATTCCTGCAACCATTGCAGCAGGAACTAATTCAACTCCTGCATACTTCAAAGGAGTGGCAAAGGATGTTATGCCAATTAATGATTCGTACATTGCCCAGTATGCTAGGCCACCGCCGATCCCACCTAAAAGTCCGCCGATTATTCCGCTTACATAACACACAGTGGGTATTCCGTGTCCTTCAGTTCCAGGGGTTACATATTTTTCTTGATTGTATTTGGTTAATGGGTCAGTTTCTACTTTTGCTGATGCGGGTACAGTTCCTACACCCCACACATATACCCAGTTACCAACCAGCATGGTGATACCGATCATGAGCATTGAACCAACAGCTCCTGCGGCCAGAATCAACCATAGTGGAGATCCAGTCATGGCTGCGGCTGTGATTAGTCCAGTCATAGCAGAACCTGCTGCTAACATTGCGGTACCTGTTCCCACACCTGTTGCTGTTGCTATAGCTGCTGGAGCACCGCCCACTGGTAAAAAGTGTACACCTCCACCAATGAGGACACCTGCAACTGTTACAGCGCCTATCATTAATAATGGGTCCATCATAAAACCTCCTTACTCCTTGTATGGTCCGTATTTGTTTCTGGCAAATACTTCGATTCGGTTGTTGATGTATATTAACAGTAAGACTATCACTATACCAGCAATGACTCCTCCAGTAGCTCCGAAGACTATAGTCGTCCAGAAGCTGAGGAACACAATTAATCCAAAGCATAAACCTGTTACAGGTCCACCAAACTTGGCACAGAAGTAAACTACGTCTATTGAGTTTCTGGCACCAAGTTCTGCTTTTCTGGTAATATCACCGTGAATAGCCACTGGGATACCTCCACCAAATGGGTAATGTTGATATTCCCTTTCAGCACCATAGTGAACGTCTCCAGTTGATGAACCTATGGCACCTATGGTTATTCCCCATAAAACTGCTAAAAATGGCAGTGCAAATGGGTGGGCGAATCCTGGTAAATTTAATGTCATTAGGTATGATAATCCTACAATACAGAAAGATACTATAAATCCATGACCAGCTATGGGTCCTAAGTGTTGGGTAACAACATCTAAGAATAATGGTTGATTAAACTGTGATTGACTGACAATCCTTCCTAAGTGAGATGTTGTGGCATATACCGTGTGCACCAATGCTGCTATGGCTGCACCGGCAGCTATTGACACGATTGGTTGTCCAATCAATCCCATAAGAACAAAAGCTACAGAACCGGCTATTCCTGCCCATGTACCGAATGCTACAGGTTCACCTGAAACTGCTTTGTTCACCATCCGGTGAAGGTTACCCATTTGAGGTGCCAGTTGCACTTGAGAGTTAGGGTTACTTTGTGATCCTACATCAGACTCTAAGTCCTCTGCGGCACCAGCAATGGTTGCGGCAGCGCCCATGAGAGCAACAATGCCTAATCCTGTTATCATACTCGTAGGGTCCATATTTTATCCTCCTTTTTTTTAAATAAATAAAAAAAATAGGTGTGGTAACACCTATTTATTTGGCTGGGGTAATTAGAGCTCTTTCTCCGGCTGGTTCGAATTCTCTTAATGCACCTTTAGCAAACTCTGCTCTAACATCTTTAAAGTCGAATGCTAGGTTTTCGTCAGCAAAGGCGATTTTGACCAGTGGGTTTAAAACGAAAGCGTCTCCACGGGCAGCGTGAGCAGCCTGAGAGAGACCAGCGTATTCGCCCTGGTGACCCACGTTCATGGCGTAGTTGGGGTAGTTAGCTCCACGTAGTTCCAGTGGTAATCCTTCGTCTCCACGGATGGAGAATACGTTGGATGCTCCACACTGGTCCTGCAGGTCGTAACCATAGAACCCAAGTCGGCTGTGCTGTTCTTTGTGCAGGTACATTGATAGGTACCATCCACTTAGAGCAGTCTGAGCGTTTCCAGTAGCAAATCCTGTGGAACAACCAGATGCTGCAGCACAGATGGCTGCTCTCTGTGATCCACCGAACTGGTCTTCAAGTAGTGCTGGGAATTCTTCGTACTGTTCTAAACCGTAGAAGGTTACTTCGGATGCTACATCCAGAACAGTATCCATGTTGTTTGGTGCTTCGCATAATCCGCCAAATTTGTCTTCAACGTATTCTTTACCGTAGTAAGTGTAGTCGTCGAGGATGTTGTCAGTGTATGCAGCTGTAGCGTATTGGGTGAATCCAACACCACCAGACATGTAAGATCCTAGCCAGATCTGGTCGTATAACATAGCTCCTGAGGCTACTACGTCCAATGCTACTCGGACTGGGTCTTCCCAGTTTACACGTGAGGATTGACAGATATCAGCCAGGAAACCGAAGGCAATTCCTCCGGGTTCGTTTTCCCCACGAGCCCTTCGCACAGGCAGATATGTACCCATGTGGATAACTTCTGCGTGTTTAGCTGCGTATGCAAAGTCACCAGTTGCGGCTTCACCAGCAGCTTGTTTGTATGCAGAAATCATGGACATACCTACTTGCATTGCAGACCATCGTGAGGTGGTACCACCATCACATGTTCGGGATACAATAGTTGGTATTCGCACCACAGTCCACATTCCATCTCCCACTTCTGCTTTGAGGACGTCAGCTTGGTGGTCTGGGAACTCTTTGTTGATGTCCAGGACGTATCTTTGGTCTATTTCATCAGCAATTTCGTCGTTTCCAGTGAACACTTTCACGTAACTGTCAGCAGTTAACATAGGGTGGGTTTCCACCATGTGTTCTTGGACAACAGCAGCACCAGGCATTGCGTGGTTCACTGTTTCCAAGTAGTGAGTGATGGTTTCTGGGGTAACTTCTTTACCTAACCTTTTTTCGATAACGTTGTGTGCTGTGTTTAATCCCACAATAACAGTTCTTCGGATATCATCCCAGAACTGCTGCATTGCAGCGTTGTTTACGAAGTGAAGGTCGTCACCTTCTACAAATGTGTCAGTTGTAGAAACTTGGTAGGGCATTAAAACCCTTTGTCCTAGAGGTGTACCCACATCAGGGTCATATTGAGGAATTCCACGTTTTGCTGCTACTTCTTTACCAGCTTCAACGAATTCCCTTTTCCTTTCGGATTGTTTCCATCCGCCAAATTTGTAAAAACTGGTGGATTTTTCGTCAGGGGCTTCCTCGAACTTTTCTTTTAATGCTCTTATAAACAATTTGTCAGCCATTTTTCCACCTCCTATTCAGGCATGAATCCGCCTTGAGATCTTGCGACGTGTATTCTATGCAGTATTTCCACTGCGTCCGCATCGTCTCTGTATGCTTCACCATCTTTACGGTAGATGGTGGTTTTTTCTTTAAGGGTGGCTTCATCTAATGGTTCTCCCAAGTCCACTGGTTCGTCTAGTTCGTCACCAATCTGGTTTTTAACTGCATCGACTTTTCCTGTGGATTTGTTGTAGACGAGACGTCGTAACATGTCGAACATCATACCGTCTTCATCGAGCCTTAGAGAGTGTCCGTGTACAGTTTTTCCCCTAATACCGGATCGAGCTGGGTCAAAGAATTCAGTTTCTAAGAGTTCTTTGGAGTACTTTTCCAAGTCTCTTTCACGGGTTTCGATAATTTGTCGTCCGGATAGTGTACCGGCATCAGCTCCTCTGTATCTGCATAAGTAAGCCCTGGACCTCATGAATGGTTGGGCTGGAGCAAAGTACATGGAGTCGGTAAACTGGATGTATCGTACTCGGTCACCGGCTTTTGCACCGTCTAATGGTTCAACCATTTCTCTGATGGCATCATCAGGTTCATCCATCTCTTCTAGAGGTGGGTGTACACTGGGGTATTCTTCACCAGGAGCTCTGTGACCTAATATGCTTACTACATCTTCGTCGGAGATCTCCCTTAATTTTTCTAATTCTACATTTGGGTCGCAGAATTTTCTTCGGTTTTCTGCTACCTTACTGGTTCCGGGGTAGTATTGTGCCATATTCATGCACCTCCTAATGCTAATCTCACCTTTCTAATAATTTCATCCAATTTTTCTTGGGGACAGGTTTCTCCTCTTATAACTCCGCTGATTATGTCCACAATTTCACCTTTGGTTTTTGGTTCTTCGGGCATAACTGCTTTGGTTTTAACACCGATCTTGGCGAAATCCTCAAAGTCCACAGGGTATTCACAAATAATTATACAGGGCCTATTTACATGGCGTAAAATCAGACGGGCCTTGTATGTGATATGATGTCTTACCCCGCCCAAGTGCACTACCACAAGTTTAAACCTTCCAATTTGTTCTTTTTCCTTTGGGGTCAGTCCGAAAAGACTGCCTCCTCCGGCAGTGGGTGCGTCCTGAGGCACTCCTGCTCCTGCGTTTAAGACCAGTGTGCTGGTCAGAATGTTTGCTTCTCGCAGGGCAAAGGTTATTTCGCATACTGGTTTAGTTATGTGTCTCCTTCCAGGAGACATTGCTACGGCCAGTACTTCATTTCCACACTCTGCAAATGTCCCTCGCTGGGCGATTCCGCCTCCTTCACCCATTCCCATTGTTTCTCTACAATCAACTACGTGGGTACATTTGCCTATCATTTTTAATCCTTCTTTTTGATAATTGTTGTTCTTTCGCTGAGTTGTGCATTTTGATCAGTTAATCCAACCAAGTCGTCAGGTAGGTCATTAACTGCTTCTCCGTACTTAATGTCGTCGGTGACGGTCTTCTGCTTTCTGATGAAAGTTCCAACGTGTATGTTGTACCCAAATGGCAGAATTTCATCACATATTTTCTTTACTTCTTCAATGATTTCTTCTTCCTCAATTTCCATCATAATTCGCCCTGTTTTCACTTGCAAATCAATTTTTTCACCTTTAACAGTGATAAATTGACGTTCAGGGTTTATTTCTTCAGGAGGAAGTCTTTGTCCCTGTATTACCATTCTTTTTACGCCTTTCAAATCTTCCAAGTCGTTCAACAACTTTTCAGTAGTATCAGCGCTTAAAAGTCTGTGTGGAAATATTTCGATGTCCATTTAGTTATTTACCCCCAATGTTGGATTTGTTCTTAGACTTGGTTTTTTATCTCCGCTGCTGCTTCATTCACGTATTTCAGTGGTTGTCGGAACTCGTCCACTTGACTGAACACTTCTTTAATGAGTCCGGAGGTTGCTTCAGGTGAGAACATCTGGGTACCGGCGTCTAAAGCCATGGCTGCTGCCACACATGGTATGGCGAAACCTTTACTGTGTCGAGTCACGATGTGGTTACCGTTAAAGATACCAGGACCTCCACCACCGTATATAGAGTGGCTGAAGAAGGAGAATCCTACTGCAACACCTTCAGCTCGACCGAAGTCTACGCTTGGTAATCCAGTTTCGAATTCGAGAATGTCGTTGTAGTATAGAATTGTTGAGGACACACCTTGAGCAGCACGTGCAGCACCTTGGTTGACCATGGTGGCTGCTATTAATCCTGCAGCTGCATATGCGTTCCATTTAGCTAGGTCGTCAGTTCCGTATACGCTGAATCCATTCAAGTCTTTTTCAACACTGATTACACCATCATTTTTGGCTCTTTCCACAGTAGATTCTATGACTGATCCAACTGTACCTGCGGCACCGTTGTCTTTTACCAAGTCAAACACCATATTGTCAGCGTTCATTCCTTGATATGCCAGTCCTAATAAGTGCATTCTTTCAAATGCTCCTACTGCGTCACCCATTTCAAACATAGCCGATTGTTCCAGAATGCTGGATAGAGCAGTTGTTTGCAGAGTGTTTTTCAGAGTTGCAGCTGCCACGTGGTTCACCAGAATGTTCCTCAGGGCGTAACCTGGGCCTTCTAGTTTTTGTGGTACATCTAACATAGTTGCTAAGTTTCCACCCATATATTCAACAGACTGTGGGTATCTTCCTAGAATAGCTGCTTTAACCATGTTGGCGTCGTACATGTTGACGTCACATACGTCAATTATGGCTTGAATAAATGCATTTGCAGTTACCAGTGTCGTAGCTGAGTATTCAGCTGCAGCTTCAAACCGGGTTGATGGAATTTGGACTAATGCCCTTTTTCCTCCACCTAACAGTTCTACTTTGGTGTCGTCACCGTCCTCGACTTGTATCATTGCTTTTGCCTTTGCTGCAATTGCGTCAGCGTTTCCTACTATGTCCAGGTCGAGTTCTCGTCCTAGGATCTTACATGCAGGTCCACCAACCTTTGCGGATTTCAAAGCATTTTCTGTACCTTCGAGGTTCACTGCTACAGTCCTTTTGATACCTTGAACAATCGATTTGATTGCAGGGTTCCTCAATGGACTTAGGGCTTCTATGGGGACTTGTGCTTCAACTAGATTGCCTCTGTCGTCGTACAAGTCGACCTTATCTTCAAACTTTGCCATTTTTTCCCTCCTACAGATTCTCGTATACCTTTTTTTTGTACCAATTCGGTTGTAAACAGAAAAAAAATTCTGTTCACTTGGGGGTCATATCCCCATGGTACAATATGATATACGACTCTCGGTATACTGTTAGATATGTATTAAACTTTCTTCTTGAATTAAATAGAAAGACTTATAAGAGACCATTTCTTAAACTTTATCTCGGTGTATTATAACAGCCCCCAATTAAAGGGGAAACCAAAAAATGTCTTATTTTTTAATGTAATAACGTTGAAAACATTGATATTATGCAAATAATCGCAGATGTAGGTGGAATACCCGGTAAAGACTGTAAAGGTTTCTGCAAATATTGTTATTTTAGGAAAGTTACTGGGGCCGAACCACTAGGATGTAGATCATGTCTTCCAGGAAGTTTTGGTTGTGAACAATGCACTACTGGTGTGCGAGAATCCAAAAACGAATTTGTAGCCCCATTTATGGTTATAAACTCTGTTAAAACATCTTTAATGCTGGGAAATTACCAAGAAGATGATTTAAAAATTAACATCAGCGGTGGTGGTGATGTGAGCTGTTATCCTCACCTTTTGGATATTACTTCCGCATTTTCACAATGGAAAATTCCCATTCATCTTGGTTACACTAGTGGAAAGGGTATTGATGATCCACAGATGGCCAATGATTTAATGTCACATGGAGTTGAGGAAGTTACTTTCACAGTATTTTCAACCAATCCCCAGTTAAGAAAGAAATGGATGGGAGATAAAAACCCTCAAGCATCATTAGATGCATTGAAAAGATTTTCAGAAGGTTGTGAAGTTCACGCTGCCAGTGTTATTATTCCGGGTGTAAATGATGGTGAATCCCTTAGGAAGACTTGTTCTGACTTGGAAGAATGGGGTGCTAAAGCATTTATCATGATGAGATTTGCTAATTTCCGTAATCAAGGCCTTATACTTGGAAATGAACCAATAATCAGTGGTTTAGAGCCCCATAGCTTGCAAGAATTTGATGAATTGGTTCGCAGCATAAACCAGGAATTCAATCTCAGAGTAACTGGTACACCAGTATGTGACCCTGAAAATGATACCCCCTTTGCCCTTGCCCATGATAAAGACAAAGAATATCTTGATATATTATCAGAAGTCACTTCTGAAGCCACAATTTTAACTGGAAAAGTTGCTAAACCGTTTATTGAAGATATTATTCAGATTATTGGAGCATCAGACTTAGTAAACGTGGTTGCAGCTGATCAGGATATTGGTTGTCTTATTACTCAAAAAGATCTTGAAGATTTAGACTTGAAAGAACTGAAAGAAACTATAATCATCCCAGGAAGAGCCTTTGTTCATGATAAAAAAGCAGAAAAAATCCTTTGCAGGGATGGAATTGATCGTATTGTGGCTAGAGGTCCGGATAAACTCTCAGTTGATGGAGAGATGAGCAGTACGTTAAGTAAACAAGACGTGCTTAAAACGGAGCTAATTGCTTTCCAAGATCTCATTGAAGCTATAAACTTCTTTGGTGTAAGGAAAAAATAATTGATATCTCAGGAATATATGTTAAATTATCATCTGTAATAATAATATTGGAAAGTGAATTGATTCTGTCAAATACATCTGCATGCAATTTAAATTTCTGATAAATTTTTATTGATCTCTAAATCTGTTATAGTGATAGAATGAGCCATAAACCAAATATAACTGTTTTAACTCCTGAATTTTATAGTTACGGTGCTCTGTTAATATCAGGATTAATCCAAAGACATGGTTACAATGTGAACTTACAAAAAGGATTTGAACAGAAGATAGAAGCAGATATTGTTTTTATAAGTCTCCAATCAACGATTCATCTTTTGAACTATCAAGAAGAAGTGGAAAATATTGATGGGTTTAAGATAGTTGGGGGTCCAGTAACTCTTTCCCCTGAACTGGTCTTAGAGTGCTTACCTGTGGATCTGGTTGTAGTTGGTGAAGGTGAGAATACTATATATAATATTATAAAATTTTTTGAAAATAATCCCAATCCCAGTGGATCTGATTTTAAACACTTGTCAGGAGTGGCCTTTAAAGATGGAGATAAAACCCTTGTAACTGGTAAGGGTTCTCTGGCATCCTTAGATAAACATTTATCAATGGTTCCAGAGAATATTTCATCTGAAAATATCAGAGGAGCCAATGTTTACTTGGAAACCCATCGAGGTTGTCCTGGGAACTGTGGATTCTGTGGTGTTCCCTGTTTTTTCGGTAGAAAAGTGAGAAGTCGCCCTTTAGAAGACATTTTAAAAGAAGTTAAACATTTTTTAAGAAATGGCGCTCAACGGATAGCTATTAGTGGAGGCACTGGTTCTCTTTATGGTAGTAACAAATTTAAAAACGTGGATGATGAAGCATTTGTTGAACTTTTAAGAGAGATATCTAATCTTACTGGGCCTAAAAATCTTACAATACCTGATATTCGGGCAGACTTAATCAGCGACGATATTTTTGAGGCTATTAACAAATACACCAATGGATGGGTTTTCTTTGGAATTGAATCTGGCAGTGACCGAGTTCTTAAACGTATGAAAAAAGGCATAAATGTGGATCAGATACTAGAAGCAGTGCATATGGCTCGTGAACATAACATTAAAACTGCTGGTTCTTTCATAGTTGCCTATCCTGGTGAGGAAGAAGAAGACTTTCAAGCCACAGTTGACTTAGCTGATGAGTTAATGCTTGATGATTACTTCATCAGCATAGCTGAACCTATTCCTGGAACTGATTTGGGTAATGAAATACTGAATTTATCCTTGGAAGATAACATTCTATTTCAGAAAAGTCAAAAATATGCAAAACATGATTTAAGCATTGCAGAAGAGCGTGCGCTTGATTTGATGATGGAATCTTATATTTTTAGAAGTTATCCAGTTCCCATGACGCAAACCCTTCTTAAAAACCTAATGGACGAGGTTAAATCACAGGGAACGCATATAAAAAGAGTTACTGAATTGATTAAAAATCCAATAAAAAAGTGATATTTATCATTATTTTTTGGAAGGCTTCATTATGAATCTGTTTTAACTTCATATCTATAGTTTGGATGAAAATCAAAAGCTCATGGAAAGTTGAAAACTTGGCCAGCAGCACATTCCCTGTAAGAATCTGGATAGATAGTCTTAATTTCACTCATTTTTTGAGTGCAATGGCAAGGTATCACCCTGTCAATTCCTTCCAGCATTTTTAATTCCTCAGAGTCATGGAACCCCCCAATTATGGCTTTTAAATCTCCGTCATTGGTTGTTTGTGCCATTTGGATAATGGACTTTAAATCGGGATGTGCACATCCAGTTAATAATATGTTTCCTTTTTCTTTCCCTATTTCCACAACCAATGCTTGCTCTTTAATTTTGTCTCCCAGTTCTCCAGTTGTCCAAATACCTTTCATTATTTGTTCGCAGTTTTCAATCTCTAGAATTTCAGCCCTGGCCCTTATTTCTTTTTTCATGTTTTCAGAAAATGATTTTAAAAGAACTACTTTAGGATTGGTAATTAAAGGTAATATGTGAGTCAGCCCACCGATGTGGTCCCAGTGTGAGTGGGATAGAACAATCAAATCGATTTTTTCAATATTTACTTGGGACGATTCAAGGTTGTGAAGCAAGATATTGCCATCCCAACCAGTATCAAAAATGATTGTATTTTCATTAGTTTCTATAAGACAAGAAAATCCCCAGCTTGCTTTAAAACCATCCAGACAATTGTTATCATATAATATAGTGATCTTCACTGAATCCTGGTCATTCATTAAATCCCCTTCACTGATTTTTCCATAATTTCATCTAAAGTTTCTCCGTGAGGAATAGCAGAACGTATGAAAGAATTAGAAAGAACGTACAGTGGACCTTCACCTATATCCCATCCTAAAATAACATCCACATCTTCCTTGGCCAGGAATTCAGCAGTTTTTATTCCTCTCTTTTTTTCCATTTTTTTGGCTGGATTGTCCACAATATGGTAACATTCTATCTTTCCATCTTTCTGGCGTACATCCCAGATAGCAAAGTAATTTGCCTTCCCAAAATGTTTTGATGGAACTGATTTTAAACCATTATTGTTTTCAATACCAAGTGCTAATCGAAGTTTATCCTTTTCTGCGGGTTCTATGTGCACCATTAATGTTTCAAGTTTCTTTACACCATTTTTGACTTTTTCTTCAACAATATCAGAAATTTCATGTGCTTTTTCAACAGAAATTTCCTTTTTCGTTTCCAAATGAAGTTCTGCAAAAATGTAAGGCCCTGAACTCCTCACCTTAACTTCATGGACATCCACTACACCATCTACAGTTAGAGCCATATCTTTGATTTGCTCTACAGTTTTAGGATCTAAGGTGGCGTCAAGAAGAACCAATACTGCATTTTTACCAATCTTTAAACCCATCCATATTACCAATAATGACACAAAAAATCCTGCAACCCCTTGAAGACTTAAATAGCCGATATATGATGCTAAAACCCCTACAAACACTAATAAAGATGAAAAAACATCGATAAGGCTGTGTTTAGCATCACTCAAAAGAGCAGGGGATTCTATTTCTTCCCCCACTTTCTGCTTATATATGGACATGAGGTAGGAAACAGCGACTGAAATAGCAGCGACTAAAATGGCAAAAAAGGGTATTTTTAATGGTTGGGGATTAATAATTCCCTGAAAAGATTCTGAAACAATTTCCAACCCACTGAAAATTATTACTCCCGCAATAATGAGAGATGATAAGGTTTCTGCTTTGTAATAACCATAAGGAAATTTCTGGTTAGGTTTTCGCTGGGATAGTTTAAGGCCTATATAAACTGCGAATGAAGCAAAGATATCGGAAAAAGAGTTTATTGAATCAGCTATCAAAGCTACACTTCCAGATAATAGCCCAAAAACTCCTTTTGTTATGCTTAAAAATAGATTTGTTAGAGTAGAATATTTAGCTGCTCTTTCCCCTTTTTTTAACCTCTGAAATTGATTCAAAGTTTTCCTTTCATTTTTAAACTAAACCCCCCCATCTCGGTTAATAGATTTATAGGGGAATGCTATTCATATCCGACAAACAGTTATTCATTATCTCCCTAAATATTGGCTTAAACTTAGGTTCATAAATGACTGCGGGTTTTAAATTAATTAAAGCTTCTATAAATCGGAGATCATAGGGTATTCTACCTAATAAAGGGATTTGTTTATCTTGGAAGTAATCTTGTAATTGGTAGGTGAAGTCTTTGTTGATTCCCCAACGGTTGATAACTGCTCCGCAGGGAATGTTGAAATGATCTACCAACTCTATGGCCCTTTTAAGATCCCAAAAAGCAACTGATGTAGGCTCGGTAACTAAAATAACATAATCACTACCAGTTAAAGAAGCTATAACCGGACACCCGATCCCTGCAGCAGAATCCATGATCATGTAATCTGCTTGGATGCCTTCAGCAATATTAGCAGCTGTGGTTCTTATTGCGTTTACAACCTTACCTGATCCTGACTCCCCTATTTCAAGCTTTCCCGAGACTATCGGAAATCCATATTGGGTTTTCCCAACACCTACTCTAGCATTTTCAACTTTTTTTAGACTAAAAATTTCTGGACATTCTAATTGGCAAGCCCCACATCCCACACACAATAATTCGTTTAAAATAGGTATATTTTCCTCCTGATTCCAAGTTATTGCTGAAAAATTACAGACATCAACACATTTTTTAAGATCTTGATAGTTGCTGTGAAGTTTGAGTGTTTCTAATTTTTCTTGGTTCATTTCAACTTTTTCACCAGTTGTAATGGATTCCCAGTTGTCGAATTGTTCCTCTTCAAGACCTAAAACAAGAGCCAAATTTGGTGCATCAGCATCACAGTCAACTGCCACGATTTTGTTCCTATTTGCTAGCATGACGGATAAAGATGCAGTTAAAGTACTCTTTCCAGCCCCCCCTTTTCCTGAAAGTATGGTAATCGTTTTCATCCGTGTGTTCCACCTACATTTTTAGTCATTATAGCATTAGAAAGTTTTTTAATGTTATTGTGAGTTATTGGCTGGCCTCGAGAATGTTTTTTTAATATTTCTCTTTCATATGGAATTTTTTGGAGTATGGGAACGTTTCTATACTTGGAAACATCTTCAATAAGGTTCAAATCACCTATATCCGATTTGTTAATTATTATTTGAGTTTTTACTTCCATGATTTGTAAAAGTTGAAGAATAAGTTCTAAATCATGTTTTCCAAGGGGAGTAGGTTCTGTAACTGCCAGAGCCATGTCTACACCAATCATTGCCGAAATTACATTACAATGTGTTCCTGCAGCAGTGTCAATTAAAACAAAGTCATAATCAGAAGCTATGTTTGCAGCATATTTTCTGGTAGCATTGACTACAAGGGCTGTAGCTTCACAACCAATTTTAATTTCTCCCCAAATCAGTAGCAGATTCTCAGAAATTTTATTTGATTTTTTACATTTTCCTTGATATATGGCTCCAATTTCTTGTTCACCTTTTTCTAAGGCTTTGGCTGGACAAGCTAAAAGACAAGCCCCACAACCATTACATTGGCCAGTTACTATGAAGGGGTGTCTACCTTTGATAAACACAATTGCATTTTCTTTGCAAACTTCAGAACAATCTCCACATTTTAAGCATTTGTCTTGGTTAAGAATTGGAAGAATCGTGTGGATGTCCTGAACTTTTTTACGGTTAGTTGACAGTATAATGTGATCATCAGGACATTCTACATCTGCATCAACTAATAATACTTTGTTTTGACCAGTTGCTAATTCAATAGCTAGAGCAGTCGATATAGTTGATTTTCCAGTTCCACCTTTTCCACCAGTTATTGCAATTTTCATAAGAACTTCCTTGATTACAAATTACATCTCCTTCAGGGAAATGCAAATATTATCTTCGTCCTCCTCTTCCCCCTATTCCCAAACCTCGTCCTCGAGGAGGTGTGGGGTGTAACTCATCCAATTTTCCTTGGGACATGAGAGTTAAATTTTCTTTGACTGTTCCCTGAACCATTTGGTATGTCTTTATTTCCAATTGTTTTAATACTTCAAAAGCATTGGGACCAACTGATCCAGATATGAGGGCTTGTGCATTTTCATTTCCCACTATTCTGGCTGTTTTTATTCCGGCACCTCCACCTTCAGTAGTTGAGGGGTTGGGTATAGCTTTAACGTCTTTAAAATCCCCGTCAACAATATTCACTACTATTATATGAGAACATCTTCCGAAAACAGGGCTTGCCTGTGAATCCAGAGTTTCCCCGCTGGCAGCAATTGCAACTTTCATTTAATTCACCTCTTATTTATTGTACGAATTTCAGTACATTAAATTCTTAAATTCCTATTTTTTGATTCTATTTTCTATTTTAGAGAATATTTCCATGAATTTTTTGGATATATCAGATTTTGAGTCGTGAAGCAGGAATGGTTTTCCCTGATCTGAATCTTTTCTAACGGTTGTATCCAAGGGTAAACTCCCTAAGTAGTGTATATCCAGTTCTTCTGCCAGTTTTTTCCCTTCACCTTTACCAAAAATATTGATTTCCTGTTTACAATGAGGGCAGGTGAAACCAGACATATTCTCAATGACCCCAATAATTGGAATGTTCAACCCCTTAACCATGTTTACAC
Organism: Methanobacterium sp.; assembly: GCA_012838205.1. NCBI lineage: Archaea > Methanobacteriati > Methanobacteriota > Methanobacteria > Methanobacteriales > Methanobacteriaceae > Methanobacterium > Methanobacterium sp. The sequence continues at coordinate 9,800 of DUPR01000005.1, read as the reverse complement.
ATTTTCGAACATCTTCCCCAGCCACTGCTTGAGGGGTCGTTACCATAACCACCCCATCTAATTGATTGATGGATTGTAATACTGTTAAGGGTTCATCTCCTGTTCCTGGGGGATTATCCACTACGAGAACATCCAGTTTTCCCCAGTCAACATCAGACAAAAACTGCCTTATGGCACCGGTTTTCTTTGGTCCTCTCCAGATAATTGGCGATCCCTTGGAAGGTAACATAAACTCTATTGACATGACTTCGAGATTGTCCCTTACTTTAAGAGGTAATATTCCATTGGTTGATTGCTCTAAAATTGCGTTTTCCACCCCTAACATGTGAGGAATATCTGGACCATGCAGATCAACATCCATTAAACCAGTTTTATAATTTTTTAAGGCAAAAGCTGTTGCTAGGTTAACAGCAATGGTTGTCTTTCCCACTCCTCCTTTACCACTCATTACAGCAATTTTATGCTTTATGTTGCTCATCCGCTTTACAATAGTAATTTCCTGTTGCATTAAGAGTTTTTTCTGTTCTTCTTCCGTAGTCTGTTCGGGATTAGTTGATTTCAAAGAACCATCTCACTAAACTTATTATGAATCTGGGGAAAATTGAATTTGTGATATATTATTGGCTAATGTCCATCTGAGCAAGCTGAATCCATGTTAGCTTGTTTCAGTTTTCCTTCTGCCCTTGCTTGGACTGCTTCGGCTACTGTACCTGATGCCCCTACATAAACATTTATTCCAACATTCTGGAGCATTTGAATAGCTTTCGGACCTAAATTTCCGCATAATAGTTCATTAGCTCCAGATCCGGCGATGAACTCGCCAGGAGTCATTGACCCACCAGTGTGTTTTGTATTACTCTCCAGAACTTGAACACTTTCTATTTTTTCGTCTTCCCAGTTGATTAAAACAAAGTAAGGAGTTTTTCCAAAGTGTTGGGATACTGTTCCATTTAATCCATCTTTTTCAAGACTAGGAACACATATTAAAACCATTTTAATCTCCCCAAATAAATTGTTTAATCGGCCCCGCAAAGTGGGAGGCCACATTTAGGACATTTTGTTTGACGGCAAGGAACTCCAGGAGTTTTTGGAGATTCATAACCACATTTTGTACATTTACAAGTTCTTGGTGGTCCTGCTCCCATCCCCCGGCCTACAGAACCTCTTCTCCTACCTAATCCTAGTGGAGTAACATCTTGAGATCCTTCTGTAACACCAACTAATTCTATGTTTTCTGAATCACAATCTGGGCACTTATCATATTCTTTGGCACTTTGCCATTCAAAATCACAATTTTTACATTGATACCTTTTTTTATCCATAATATAATCTCCTCCTTTTAATTTGAAAAATTTTACCCTATATTAATGCCTGAGTTATTTTCTTATGGGCCGAACCAAAAGTACGATGAAAGGTAGGTTGAGAAATATAATCTTAGTTAGTTGCCTTTTTTGTTAGTTGTTCTGGTAATCCTTAAATCTTAATGATTTAAACTCCTCTGTAGTGATGGTCAGTGCTTTTGTTTCATTTACATCAGCTATATCTGGTTTAAATCGACATACTCAAGGTTTTCCCAATAATATACTAATACTTCTGGGCCTAGGGATGTTATGAATATATATTCAAAACAGTATATATATTTTACCCTAAAAAAATATAGACAATACTGATTTTAAACTACAAATTAAAAACAATAAATGTAACAAAACTCAAAAAAAACATATACAATTAATTAATCAGTAATAAATCTATTTTAAAAGAGAATTAAAAGATTTACAGATTATTAACATAAAATATATAATAATTCAGTTGATTATTTTTAAGAAAGTATTATATATTAAAAAGACAAAAGTTAGGTGCACCTAACATTTGAGGTGTATTATGATAACACTGGTAGAACTAAAAAACGGAAAATATGGAATTATACGAGAAATTGATGGAGGACATGGAATTAAAAAGCGTTTAGAAGTGATGAACATTAGAGAAGGGAAAAAAATCATTAAAAAATGCTCAGCACCCCTACGTGGTCCTGTGGTTATCGAGATAGACGGATGCAAAATGGCCATAGGCCGAGGAATGGCAAAAAAAGTATGGGTGGAAGAAATTTGAAGAAAATATTACTGATGGGTAATCCTAATGTGGGAAAAAGTGTTGTTTTCTCCAGATTAACAGGTGTGAATGTAATTCAATCTAATTATCCTGGGACCACTGTCGGATACACTAAAGGACGCCTAATAATAGATAATGCTGAAATGGAAATTGTAGATGTTCCTGGAACTTACTCTTTATCCCCTTCATGTAAAGCAGAAGAAGTAGCCCGGGACATGTTTTTTGAAGAGGATCCTGAATTAATAATTAATGTGTTAGATGCCACCAACTTGGAAAGAAACCTTTATTTAACCTTACAAATTCTGGAAAAAGGCATACCCACGGTATTAGTGCTAAATATGTGGGATGCTGCCAAAAGAAAAGGAGTACATGTAAACCTAGAAAAACTTCAAAAAATCATGGGAATAAATGTTGTGGCAGCAGTAGCTGTTACTGGCGAAGGAATCAAAGAACTTGTAAACACTATAACTGAAATAACTAAAAATCCTGACCGTAATATTTCAAAAATTGCCAAAATGGATGATGATGATAAATGGGCTTTCATTGGCCAAATCTTATCTAAAGTACAAAAAATTGAACACCGCCATCCATCCTTACTTGAAAGATTAGAAGATGCCTCTGTAAGTCCTGTTTCTGGAATTATTATAGCACTTATAGTTTTGTTTGTAACTATGCAAATTGTTATAGGATTTGGAGAATTGTTAATTACTTACATCCTTGATCCAATTTATTACCAGTATTATGGACCTTTCATTACCAGCACTGTGGAAAACTCCATTAGCTCTGGGTTCATCCACGACATCTTAATCGGGAGTGGATATGAATACGAAACTTCCTTTGGCCTATTAACTACAGGAATTTATGTTATATTCGCCGTTGTTTTACCTTATATCCTTATTTTTTATTTTGTTTTAGGATTTATCGAAGATTTTGGTTATCTTCCCCGTCTGGCAGTTCTACTTGATAGTGTAATGCACAAAATGGGGCTCCATGGTTATGCAACAATACCTATTGTTCTTGGCTTTGGTTGTAATGTTCCCGCCATGCTTTCAACACGAATTCTTGAAGGAGAAAGGGAAAAATTCATAGCTGCCACACTTATTGCAATATCTGTCCCTTGCATGGCCCAAACAGCAGTAATTATAGGTTTAATAGGTAAATATGGTGTCCAATACATAATAATGGTTTACGGTACTTTATTTATCCTTTTTGTGCTTTTGGGATCCATCTTGAACTTCTTATTAAAAGGAGAAAGTCCAGAAATTTTCTTTGAAATCCCTCCTTATAGACTGCCCCATATGGCCACATTGGTTAAAAAAACATGGATGCGAGTGAAAGGATTTCTATTAGAGGCCTTGCCATTTGTGTTTCTAGGCATACTAATAATAAACATACTATACGTAGTAGGCATAATGAGTGCTATTTCCAACTTAGTGGCACCTATCATGTCCAATATGCTAGGCCTTCCAAATCAAGCAATTGATGCCCTGATAATGGGTTTTTTAAGGAAAGATTTGGCAACAGCAATGCTGGCCCCATTAAATCTAAGTCCAAACCAACTTGTTGTTGCCTGTACTGTTCTGGCCACCAGTTTTCCATGTATAGCCACGTTCATAGTCTTAATTAAAGAGATTGGAATTAAAAACATGATTAAAACAGGTATTTTAATGTTATTAATTGCCTTAACTACTGGAACACTGCTTAATTTAATATTAAGTAACATCAGTTAGAATAATTGAAAAGGAGTTGTCAAAATATGAAAATAAAGAATTTGATTCAGTTTTTCAGTTCATTATTCAAACATGACTGTAGAAATTGCTCTGCTTGTCAGAGCAAATACTACGATATAAAAATGGTGCGTAAAAAAGAAAAAAAATAATTTAAAACCATTAAATATCCTATTTTGTTTAGTACAATCTTATATAAAAGAATAACACTTATTTAGTTACGATTGTTTCCATACTGGTGTCAAGCACCACATCAAAGGGTATTTTGGCATTCCACCCTGACTTTTCAAAAATTCCCATAAAACAAACCCCAATTATTTTGGGTTTTTGATCACCAGAAATTTCTTCCAACATGTTTAAAACTTCATCTGGAGAACATCCGAACTTAGGCATTGCTAGGCCTCCCAAAACCACCAGGACATCTGGGTTTTTTGGATCTTTATATTGGTTTACCACACTGAAACCAATATTTTCCACCTCTCTAATTTCTTTAGCCTCGCCAATATCTGATTTAGGCACATATACCATATTAAAATCTTTGTCCCTGATTGCATAGGCAAGTAGTTCAATAAAAGGAGTGCATACTGCAATTGACCCAGCGAAAACTATTGTGGATCCATTTTCAATTTCTTTTATACTTTCTCTGAAAGCACCAGTAAAACCAATTATACCACTTTTCTTTTCCATTTCATGTCACCCCACATAAAAAAACATCCAGATATTATATTCTTAAGTAATATATTATTAAGATTACATTAATAAAAAGAAATCCCATTTCAGTCGGCTGGATATTTTCCAAAGATAATGAAATTTAAATGATAAAATTTGTCCGAATCTTCACTAATGATAGGATTAGGATGATTTTGGAGGTTTAAATGGATAAAGATTATTACAACCAATACTGGGAAGAAAGAATCAATGAAATGGAAATGAACAATAATTTAAACAAAAGTAGTTTAAAGAGGATTGTTCCTATAAAGTCACTTTTACCCTCTAATAAATCCCTTGGGAAAGTATTAGATGTAGGTTGTGGTGATGGGACGATTCTTTACATGCTTCAAAAAGATTATGAAATTGAACCCTATGGGATTGATATTTCCATAAACGCCATGAATAAAGCTAAAGAAAGGGGAATAAAAACAAAAATTTCAAACTTAAATCAGGAAATTCCTTTTCCTGAAAATTACTTTAATACTATTCTTTGCACCGATGTTCTTGAACATCTTTTTTCCCCAGAAAATGCACTTCAAGAAATTTATCGCGTCTCTAAAGAGGATGCTTTGATCATCTTTTCAATACCCAATTTTGGGCATTTAAAGAATAGAATTCAATTCTTGTTAGGGAAAAACATTACTGAACCTCCTTTTCAAGTTAAATCCCACATACGATTTTGGAACCAAAAATCCTTTGTTAAACTACTGAAAAAAAATGGATTCATAATGGAAAAATCAACGAGTGTTAGAGGAAATACTCTATTATATAAATTGTGGAAAAATGAATCACTTTTTTCAAATTACATGTATATAAAAGCTAAAAAAGATATTTAAAAAATAACATTTTTATTTTATACTGATTCTATACTCCCCAAAAAAACTAGTTAATTATCTGACTTTAATTTGATTAAAGTTATCTCACAATTGGAACCAAGCCTCATGGGAGGGCCCCAAGTACCTGTTCCTGGTGATACATACAATTTAGTTCCTTTATACTCATATAATCCATTAATATATGGAAACATCAACTTAACCAAGAAATTAAATGGCATAATCTGACCATTATGAGTGTGACCAGAAAGTTGTAAATCAATTCCAACTTCATTGGCTTCTTTTAATCCTTTGGGGATATGGTATAGGAGAATTGATGGTGTGTCATAATTAATTTTAAGGCGTTTAAGTGTGTTTTTTAGATGATCATGTTCAAAAGAATACTCAACCCCAATAACTTGTATTTGGTTAAATACTACCAATTCATTTCGAAGTATTCTTAGTTTAGTACCTCCCAAAACCCTGAAGACTTCTCCTATCCCTTCATAAAGTTCATGATTACCAGTTACAAAAAATACGGGCGAAATTAAATGATTTATGTCCCTAAATGTATGTTTATGTAGCTTGGCGCTTCCGTCAACCACATCTCCAGTAATGAAAACTACATCTGGATTTAATTTATTTGTCTCATTTACTATTCGCTTCATGTAACCAGAATTTCTTATGGAACCTATATGAATATCGCTGAGGTGAACAACCCTCAAATCCTCGTGCAAACCTTTTATTGGTATTTCAATTTTTTTAATTTTTAATAAATAGCTATTATAAATGGAATATCCACTGATTAATACCGTTAGAAGTATTATTATTAATCCAAACGTTGTTCGAGGTATTTGTATGAAAAAAGATAGTGCTAAATATATTATCAGGAAAAATAGCAAATAAAATGATACTCCCATCCAAGCTGATGCTGCAGTATAAAAAATACGAGTAATGTTGTTTGAAACTATCCTTTCAATTATTGTGGAAACTGGATAAGATAATGCTGCAAGTAACATTATTAGGTAAAAACCATTGGTCATCGGCAAACCCAGTAAAAAGTACATTCCATAAAATACACAGTAGTTGAGGACTAAAAATCCTACAAAAAACATGGAAATAAACATTATATACTGTATAATTCTTGGCATTTGAAACCCCAAAATTGCTAGAAGCCCATAAATAATTTTAATTGTGCGAAATTGTTAAAAAAAAATCTAAAATCTAAATGTATGATTTAAATACATCTAGATTATTGAAGTCTCCGGTAAGAGTTTAACCAGTATATAATCATACATCATGGATTTTTTAATCTCTGAGACATCACCCAGACGATAATCATCCACTTTCACCTCTGCAATCTCATCCTTGTACTCTTCATAGTTTAGTTTAACTCGCACCCCATCTAACTGGCTTACTATAGGTGCTGGAGAGTATATTTTTTCAACAGCAGGAATCTGATTTTCTATTTCTGTTTTTACCAGTATAGAAGGCACAATGGGCGGATCATCTAACATTTCTTTTCTACGAGCATCAAGAATATCTTCGACAACCTCTGCCAAGTTTCTAAGGGCCCTAATATCTTCACCTCTTTTTAATCGCCGAGGTATCCTTCCTAATCCACCAATATAAGCCATAGCTCCTGGCAAATCAGCCACATCCATCTCTGGAGCCCCAGTAACCACAACTGGTATGTCAATATCTGCAAAAAGGTGAGTTTTGTCCATGAGACACTCTCTAAAACTTCCTAATGCAAAAACTGCTAAGTCATGTTCCCCAATTAGTCTTTTTTCATCCTCAGAAATGCGAGAGATGCCCTTCCCTGCTCCACGGGATAGACCAATCATATTATCTTTAGCACCATAACGCCTGAGATACTCGGAAATGTCACAAGCAGAGTGAGGTAAATGTTGGCGAGCAAGTGTTGGAGATACAATGGCAATTTCTGTCCCAGCCATTGGTGCTCTTTTAATTTTCCCTAAAAGTTCCCGGGATTTTTCATCCACTTTTTCCACATCTTCCACAGGAACAGCCAAAGTTAAGACCAAATCCATCTGACTGGTGGTTTCCTGAAGCACGAAGCCTCCTAAATCCTCAATAAGCTCATTCATTTCCTCATGCTTGTGAACTCCACCAATATAAGTTAAGGTTTCGTACATAATTTATTCTCCAAAATTTGATACCGTATTTGTGCTCTCTCCAGGGGGTTATCGGGAGCGTGTTTATGGGAGGGAAGTTCCACAATTCTGCTACCATTTAATTCTATTTTTTTCATGAAATTATGGCTTATTTCCTCTTTCAAGTAGTCTGGAAAGACCAAAAAGTTAGGTTTTTCTTTGACCAGAGTGAATCCCATATCTTTGATAATGTCTCTTATAAAATTTGAGTAAACCTTAACTTTTATTTTTTTCCTTTCATTCAAAACTTTCTTTTCTGGATTAGTAAAAGCTAAGTAATCCTTTTTAATTGAACCCATGTCCAGTTTTTTCGTGCCTAATATGTTGGAGATATGATCAATGCTACTATATATCTGTTTAAATGTGTTTAACTTAAGTTTAATTGATGGGACATTAGTATTTGTTTCTGAAAGAACTATAGCTAAATCAGCACCTTCGAAATTGTAATCCAATACTACAGTGTATTCTAGAACGCCAGCCAGTCTAACTACTTCCTGACACATGGGAGTGGTTAAAATCTTCATATCTTCATAAATACCTCAATCTTAAGTTAGTAATGTTTTATGTTAAAGTTTGTAATGTATATAAATCAATATAAATTATGATTGGCTTTAATATTTACAGTTGCCATTGTTATATCTACCAAAATATCAATATAGGAAAAAATATCCGGAAATGATTTAAAAATCTTTTTAATAACTTAAGTTTCCTTCGTGAAGTATTATAAGGGTTTACCAAAGATTTAAATAATAAATTAAACAATAAAAAATATAATAAGACCATTTTTAGATTGGTTTCAGGATGTGAATGAATTGTTTGGTGCAGATGAAACTCCAAAAACAGCCCCTATTAAGGAAGGAGACGAATATGAGGTTAAAATTGAGGATGTGGGTAAAGAAGGTGACGGAATTACCCGAATAGAAGGTTTCGTGGTCTTTGTACCTGAAACAAAGGTGGGTGACGAGGTTAAAGTACGTATAACCTCAGTGCGGAGAAGATTCGCTTTCGCCGAGAAAATCCTGGAATAAAAAAAAATAATTACTGTAACTCTTTTTTTCCTATTATTATCTATTTTTGGTGTCTAAATGCGAGTTTCCTTAAGTTTAGAAAGATCATTTTCCCATGATGTGTCTATTATGGTTGATGTGCTACGCGCCAGTACCACCATCACCATTGCCCTGGAAAAAATCCCATACATCATTCCAACAGTGGAAATAGAAGAAGCTTTAACCATGACACCAAAAAATAAGGCTTTTTTTGCAGGAGAAAGAGGTGGATCTACCATTGAAGGGTTTGATACCGGGAACTCACCTATTGAAATACAGAAGTACGCTGGTAAACCCATGATCATCACTACCAGCAATGGAACAAGAATTTTGGATAGAATAAAGGGACGTGCACTTATTGGTTCATTTATAAATGCCCAAGCTGTTGCTAAAAAAGCTGCTGTGGCTGCTGTTGATGAAATTGAATTGGTTATGGCCGGAGTTAGAGGAAGATTTGCTATTGAAGATTTTTTAGGGGCTGGAGAAATAATTTCTTATCTAAAAAAATATGATCTTGATGAGATGGCCCAATCAGCTTGTTTAGCAATACAAAATACGGAATTGGTTGATGAACATGTCAAAAACTCCCTATCTGCACAGAATCTGAGGAAATTAGGGTTTGGTGCTGATGTAGAATTCTGTCTCCAAAGAAATATTTCTAATATAGTGCCCCAATTTAAAGAGGGAATAATAAAGAAATTTTGATGGGCTAAAAACAAACCATGACTAAAAAGTCCGAAAAGGAAAAGAACAATCTTTTTATAAGTTAAAATCATATTTTAGGCTTACACTAATAACATTAGACTATTTATTATATCTTCCTAACATTTAATCCATTTAGAGTGATTTAATGGCACCTGAGAACTTGAAAATTATCGGTACCGCCCACGTGTCTGAGAAGAGCGTGGAAGAAGTAAAAAATACCATTATAGAATCTCATCCAGATGTTGTAGCCGTAGAGTTGGATGTTAACCGTTATCATAATTTGATAAATGAAAAAAAAGGCATTACACAAGATAAAGATATCAAAATACGGGAAATCTTAAAAGGAAATAATATTTCCATGCTACTGGTAAGTGGGTTTCTCAGTTATTTCCAGAAAAAAATCGGTGAAGAAGTCGGAGTTAAACCCGGTTCAGAGATGCTGGCTGCAACTGAAGCAGCCGAAGAAGTCGGATCCCAAGTGGCCTTAATTGACCGAGATATTCAAATAACCCT
>DUPR01000004.1 GCA_012838205.1 Methanobacterium sp. | reverse complement strand
AATAATGGAAAGAAAAGAACTTTTATTATTAAACCCTGCAGAATATGAACATCATTTTGATAAATCTGCTCTTAAGACTTTAGAAGGAACACCAGGACTTGAAAAAGCAGTCAAATATGTTCACAAGCATGGTGTGGAAAGGATAATCAGATTATCATATACTGGTAGTAACATTAAAGTAACTTCTGATAATTTCCCAGAACTTTATAAATTACTGGAAGAAGCATGCGCCAATATTTTCCTTAAAGATCTACCTGAATTGTATATTCAATGGGATTATGACATCAATGCATTTGCTATTGGATCTCAAAATCCCATAATTATTTTAAATTCCGGTGCCGTAGATTTACTATCTGACGATGAATTGTTATATCTATTAGGTCACGAAGCAGGGCATATAAAAAGTGGGCATATGCTGTATCATGATATGGCTCTAGTGATACCATTTTTAGGAGATCTTATTGGTGCTGTGACATTAGGTATTGGTTCAGTGGTATCTGCCGGGTTAGAATTAGCACTGTTATATTGGTACAGAATGTCTGAACTGACAGCAGACAGAGCCGGTCTTTTAGCTTGTCAAGATAAAAATACAGCATTCAGTACTTTAATGAAAATGGGTGGAGTGCCTAAAAATTTTTATGAAAAAATGAAGACTGAAGACTTCATAAAACAAGCTAATGATTTCCAAGATTTTGATTTTAATACAGCAGATAAAGTAGCTAAAACAATAATGATAAGTCTCTCCGAACATCCATGGACTGTTTTAAGAACATCTGAACTAATCAAATGGATAAATTCAGGTAAATATGATGAAATTATAGAAATGCATGGTAAAGGTAGTTTAGAAGAAATAGAAATAACTTGCCAGAAGTGTGGGAAAAAATTGGGTGGTAATGAAACTTTCTGTGGAGTTTGCGGATCAAAGGTGTGGAAACGCTAGTAAATTATCTAGTCATTTTCCCTTTCCTTCTAATAGTCATTCAGCTTTCTGTCTAATTAAAGCCACTGGAATAGGAGATATTTATCGTGATTGATTGGAAAGAATTTCAGGGTATAGTGATTGATAAGTTAGGTCGAAAAATATCCAAAGACGACAACCCTGATCAAAATAAGGCAATCAGTGCACCTATCAGTCAATCCCAATTTCTGGTGGCAGGGCCAGGTTCCGGGAAAACCACAGTCATGGTTTTGAAGGTACTAAAATTCATCTACGTGGATGATGTTCACCCTTCATCTATCTTAGCTACAACCTTCACCAGAAAGGCAGCAGCCGAGTTAAGATCTAGAATCCTTTCATGGGGAGATGAAATAAGACAAGCACTCCTAAAGGACCAAAAATATCAGGACATACATCCCCATCTAAGACTCCTAGATTTCAATCAAATCATAACCGGCACCCTGGACAGCATATCCCATGACATTCTAAAGATCCATCGTGCTCCTGGTGCAGCACCACCAGTAGTCATCCAGGACTTCGTAACCAGCGCCCTCATGCTAAAAGTAGGATTATTCAAGGATGAAAAACATCATAACCAAGACCTCAAAGATTACCTCATAAAGCTCAGGGGAGGTGCATTTGGCTTTAACATCAACCAAATGTGCAAACAATTACTGGAATTAAAAGAAAGAGTATACTATGACCAGGTAGACTGGGAAAAACTCAAGAAACTAAAACAAAATGATCATCCTGGCTTTGAAGTAGCCCACCAAGCCATCAATGACTACTTGGATGAACTGAAAAATAGAAACCTCTTTGACTATGCCATGTTAGAAGCAGAATTCCTGGACCAGTTAAAAGATAATAAACTGGACGACTTTCTTAACAGCCTAAAACTCATACTAGTAGATGAATACCAGGATTCAAACCTCCTCCAAGAACAGATCTACTTCCAACTAGCAGAAGCAGCAATTAAAAATGGTGGAAGCTTGACTGTGGTAGGAGACGATGACCAGTCACTCTACCGCTTCCGAGGAGCAACTGTAGACCTCTTCACCAACTTCCTGGAACGATTCGAAAAACAAGTTCAATTAAAAGATTACAAACCTGACTTAATTCATTTATCTGGAAACTACCGCTCCACCCATAACATAGTCGGATTCTGCAACCAGTACTCACAACTAGACACCGAATTCCAACTAGCCAGGGTAAAAGACAAACCAGCTATCCAACCAAAAAGGACCCACCCACTCACTGAATTCCCGATTTTAGGAATGTTCAGGGATGACGTTGAAACTTTAGCCAAGGACTTATCAGAATTCATCCATCAGGTGGTATTGGGAGATGGATACAAAATACACGGTGACATCATAAAAATAAACCCAGATGAAGGGTCACCAACTGATCTATCCATACTTCTAAGCTCACCAAATGAACGCGCTTCTAAAAAAAGGCTCCCCTACCATTTACGAAAAAAACTCAAAATACCAGTCTTCAACCCACGTGGCCAGAGTCTAGAAAGAACCAATGAAACAAAGATCCTATGTGGTCTGATCTTAGAATGCATCGACCCGGAATGTGAAATCCAAAACACCATTGAAAAACTTCCCTATGAAGCACGTTCAAACTTCAAATCCTGGAGAAAAACAGCAAGAAAATATGTAGAATCCAACCCCGAACCATCCTCTCCATTATCTTTAAAATCATTCGTGGAATCATGGCGAAATAGAAAACCATTAGCAAGGCGAACCTGGAAAAAAGTGGTTCCCCTCCTGGATCTGACCTATAAACTGGTAACCTGGATACCCACTATGCAGAACGATGTAGAGGGCTTAGTATACTTAGAGGCCATCTCCCGTACCATAGCAGAAACCGCTCTATTCAGTTACTATGGTGGGGAGCTTGTTTTTGATGAAGAAGACCCTGAACAAGAATTTGATTCCATTAAAGATGCAATATGGAATATTTTCGTACCCTTAGCCACTGGTGCCATAAAGGTAGATGAAGGACTCCTAGACACACTACCTGATAACCGCATAAACATCATGTCCATTCACCAGTCCAAGGGACTGGAATTCCCGCTGGTGATTGTTGATGTAGGTTCAGATTTCAGAACAAAGCACCATACTCAAGCATTTAAAAGATTCCCAGAGGGAGGGGGTAACTCTTGTGCCTTGGAGGATGAAATTAGGATTTGCTCACCACTGGGACCTCCCACTAGACCTGCACGCCACCGAGCATTTGATGATTTAACCAGACACTACTTCGTGGCATACAGCCGTGCTCAGGATGTTCTCTTATTAGTAGGGCTTAACACTTATCCAGGGATACCTAATGTGGCCACTGGATGGACTAGAAATGGCAACTGGCCATGGGAAGGATTAGATAATATAACATTTATTTAAAAAAAAATTTTGGATAAATATCATAATTCGTTAATGGTAGTTGATTCATATGACGCTGTCAGTCAGAAACAAACCATACATAATCCCCGAGTACAGTCTTACTGGTGACCTTTTAGCCTATCTAACCTGCGGATTACAGTACCGTTACCAGAACAAGGCAACTTTACCTCCTTCCATGCCCATCCAGTTATGGTTCGGTGAATTTATCCATGGAGTTATGGAAGAAGCTTATCTTAAATGGAAAGATGAAGGCTGGAAAGATTTCCCTTGGGACTGGAAAACCCAGATTCGTGAGATAGAATTGGAAATCCATAACCGCATGCAATCCAGAGGATTACAACCACCTGCTAACTTATTCTGTCCATTCGAAGGTGAAAGTGAACATCCCGGCCTCTGCCCAAACAACCAGCATCCCCATAAACTGGTGGCCAGTATCAGGGCCGAAGCCTCAATTAACACGTGGGGACCTCATCTATTCCCTTTAGTTGACGATAATGAGGTGCGGCTTAAAGGATTGCGTGACATGCCTCACTATCAGAAAGGAATTAGCAGATCCAATTATTATGGTGTTACTGGTGTTATCGATGTACTCAGCTCCATTAAACTTGAAGAAGCTACAGATAAGAATTTGATCATTAAATATTTACATCGTGACCCAACATTTCAGGAGAAGCTTGATAATTTAGAATCAGATCGTTATGAGGTTATTGTGGATTATAAAGGTATGAAACGCCCTGCCATTGGCTCCCCCTCTTGGAACTATCATCACTGGCAAGTTCAAACTTATGGCTGGTTAAGATCATTGCAAACAGATTCCCAGCCAGTGCTTATTGGAATCCTTTTCTACTTGAACGAATTATCATTATTTAAGGAAGACTTGAAAGAGCTCAAAAGAGATGTTAAAGAACATAATACGGATATAATGCCTGATGGTGGTGACAGAGAAGTGATTTTGAAATGGAATCCTTCAAAAAAGGTTCCTTCACTTTCAGAACCCTTCAGGCATTTACGTTCAGTGCGCATTATCCCCATTGATGAAGTATCCCAGAAAAAATCACTGGGAGAATTCGATAATGTAGTGGCGGATATTGAACAGAGCATCCTAAATGAGGTTGATGGTCAGGTAATACAGACCTCTTGGAAGACCAATCCGGATAAGAGAACTTGTGATGCTTGTGATTATAAGACTTTCTGCAGAAGTTCTGTAAGTAAAAAGAAATTAACTGTTCCCTAACCTAATTAAAAAAAAATTTTATATCAGGATTATCTGTTATATTAATACAAAATGCTATTTTTTGGGTATAAAACCAGTTTATAATTTATATAGTAAACTCTAATAATTTTAAATCTAGAAAAACATTTGTTGATTAACTATAAAACTTTGAAAACTTAAAGGAAGGCCAATAATGAGAAAATATTATTTGGACAATCTTCGTTGGTTGATAATTTTGATTTTATTCCCCTACCATGTATTGTTGGTGTACACTCCAATTTCATCCTATTATATTAACGCAGCTAGCAATGTCATTGCCAGTGTTTTTATCTTAAGTTTTGCTCCATGGTTCATGCAATTATTGTTTGTAATAGCCGGAATAGCCACCTACTATTCCTTAAAAAGAAGGGATGCCACAGAATATCTCAAAGAAAGAGTGTCAAAACTCTTCATTCCAATGGTAGCCGGTATGATCCTAGTCATACCCTTTAGCACATATTATGCTTTTCTCCTCAATGATTATACTGGAATCTACCTAAACCTCAATGGTTATACAGGAAGCTTCCTAAACCTATGGGTGGAACTTTTCACAAATCCCTTGCACTATTTCCAACAAGGCATTCTTATCGGCCCCTTATGGTTCTTATTATACTTATTTATAGTGTCACTAGTTGCACTGCCTATTATAATGAAATATAAAAAGGCGGACTGGAAAATTCCAACTGAAAAAATTACCATACCTAAGTTAATATCATTAATCATACCTTTGACAATTGCCAGCTTTTTTTTAAACATTTTCCCTGAAAAAAGCATTGCACAGATCTTTTTACTATTTATTTTCGGATATTTCTTACTATCAAGTGAATCTGTACAGGAAAAATTAGAAAAAAGAAGATGGCCACTGTTCATATCTTTCCTTCTAATCAACATGTTATATGTTGCTATGGCTTTAAGTTTCTTAAATACAGCAGCTGATGGATCTGTAACCATCCCCTCAACCCTAGACATCATAGTTTCCTTATTAATAACAAAATTAATGATTAACTCCATTATATGGTTAGGAGTTCTTGGTGTAATCGGAATGGGCAAACATTACTTGGAGTTTAATAACTCTAAAACATTGTATCTATCAACAGTATCCTTCCCAATTTATATCTTCCATATTGTATGGGTTAACTTCTTCATCTATTACACTATAAAATTAATACCAGATTTAATGCTGGTGCAAATAATTCTCAGCCTCATGCTTAGTTTCATATTAACCATTGTAACGATTGAAGTAGTGAAAAGAATCCCCATAATTCGATCCCTATTTGGGATCAAAGCCTGAAACATTCAATTTACATCCCAGAGAGGGTAAGCAGATTAAATCTGCCTGATCTTCCCTTCAATAGCAGCCTTCATAATCAGTCCAGTGAAGGGAACATTATGGGATCTGCCATTTGTGGAAAAGGTTAGTGTGTGACGATCAATACCCGTGAAATACTCTGTTTTTTGTTTATTCTCACGTTGACTGGCTATGCCATCCTTATAAGCGGTGATAGATATTATCTTCCGGAGATCTATGTTAGTGGTTCTCTTGGATCCAATGAAAATCAATCGCTTATTGGTTAAAACCAGGGTACCCCTGTCGATATCCCGGAGCTCATCACGAGACTCACTCCGGGCTGCCACACTACCCATACGGAAGGACACGCCCTTAGCCACCCGTATAGTAGGCCCAGCATATCCACCCCTGGTATGCCTAACTGCACGTGCTTCCCTAAGAGTGATCCCACTTAAGGCAACACAAGCTTCTTCATTCTTTTTTAGAATAATAGGAGGGTTAGGTATGGGTGTTAAGTTTGTTTCTCCCTTGTTCAAGGCATTAACGAAAAAAGTCATATCATTCTGTGCAGCTTTCTGTTCAATTAAGGCTTTTTCCTCATCAGATATTCCACCATGGGCTATTCGGGTCCACTCAGTTTCAGTTAATGTTTTCCTACCATATCTTTTCCAAAAATCGGAGCTAATGTCATAAATGGTCTTAAACAAGTATTTGTTCCCTGTTTTTTCAAAAATTGCTCCGCAGTAGTCACATTCCAGGAGGTTCTTGGTGGAGAGGAATCCTTTAAATGTTTTAGGTGTGAGTGGTTTGTGGTTGCATGCTGGGCAAAGCTCCCGCCATGACTCAGATCCAGTGGGTGGAATGTATTCTACTTTTTTAGTTTCAACCGGAGCTCCCTCATCTATCTCATCATCCTCAGATTCCTCATCGGAAGGTTCATACTCATCATCATCTTCTGCTTCATGTATCTCTACAAGTGGTTTTTGAAGATCTTCAGTTGCCTCTGAAGGTTCATGAGGTTCTTCTTTTTCTATTAAACTTATCCCACACTCGTTACAGAACTTGGCATTATGTGGATTAAGGGTACCACATGAAGGGCAAGGTTCAGCCTCTTTTTCTAACTCCATACCACACTCCATGCAAAAACGTGCTTCTTCTGGGTTTTCTGCACCACAATTCTTACAAATCAAATCCCTCATAACTTCCCCTCGTTATCTATTGATTTAGTCCACATCCTTTGAAATCATTTCTAACTAGGGAGCAATGCCCCATAAAAGATATTTTTCACAAATTCACCATTGGTTACATGACCATCATATTGAAAACGTTCCCACCTTTCATCATCGGTCCGCTTTTTATCAAATAAACTTATATTCTACGATTTAACATCTTGACCTATTCAACTGACAGGTTCATTGTTAGCTGACAGGCCCACCCATTTCCCTATTAGGCCGGAAGATTTCCCAATAGTAGTCATCTACTGTTGAGTGCCCTTGTAAGGATGTGACAGTTCTCCAGCTACTTTTTCCGCTGCTTTTTGGTTCAGCAGTTATTTCAACAGATTGACTGCTGTATTTTTTCAATGTAACGGTTTGTTTGACGGTTTTACTACCAGCAACATAAGTACCATACATTACATAATTTTCTTCGCCAATCTTATAGGTCTCCCATTGGTAAGTGAAAGGACCATCCTGATATTTAGCATTACTACCACTCATACTACCCGAGTCTATTAAAATCGGTCCGGAAGTGTGATCATGACTGGGGGTGGTAGTTGCTGGAGTAATATCATTACCTGCTGTTATATTAGTGGTATTGTTGGTGGTTGGTGCTTTATTAGTTAACAACATGCCGACGGATATTCCAATACCTAAAACCAATAAAATCACAATGACTATAAGTAGCTTATTAGAGTTGCTCATGGTTTTAGGGAATTTTGATAAAATGTGATTTAAATCAGCCCCACACATCTTGCAAAATTTTGCACCAGCATTGTTTTTATGTCCGCATTTTTCACAATACATCTTGACACCATTACCAACTAAACAAGATGCTGTTTTTAGTAGTAATCATATACGGTGACTGTCCAGCTTTCCAAGTCCTTTGATGTCACATACACCCAGTAGGTTCCTGGTGGCCCAGTTACTTTGACTGTTTTTTCCTTACTGCTCAGGGCATCGGTGGGTCCCCAGTTTACCTCCCCAGAACCGAGTATATGGCTGGTGTCACTAACATCTATATTCATATAATTAGTGTTGTAATTCAACGTTGGAGTAGCAGACATTACCACCTTAAATTGTTGTCCTTTAATTAGAAATGAACGGTAATCATCACTGATGCCTGAAAAACTGGTGACTTTATGCCAATCTGCCTTATATGTAATTTTTTCCCCGGATTCACTCACTGATGAGGGGGTGTTCATTGTTGTTGGATTATTATTATTGGACTGCAATAACAGTCCAGCAGTAACACCTAACACCCCTACCAGGACTACCACTGCTAGAATCAATATTTTATTGGTTTGACTCATCCCAGTATTTGGTGGGCTTGGCCTTTGTCTGCCGAAGTTGGGATTCCTTCCCAGTCTAGCTCCACAGTTATCACAGAAAGTTGCATCCATATCATTTTCATGTCCACAATTCTGGCATATCAATAAATCATCCCCCTTATAAATCTTTTAAACCTTTTTTGAGAAACACTCCAAAGGAACCACCCACAGCACCGGAAATAAAAACCAGTACCATGGTGATAATCCATTTAGTTATATTGATTGCTAATTCCAATGAATCAAAAACTGATGAAGAACTGGTTGTAGTAGTTAATGAAGATGAGGACATAGTTGAATAATATGGTTGGAGGGATTGGGAGATTGTTGCTGCTATTCCTATGGTTATGAATAATATTGCACCAACCACCAATCCTAAGATCACCATGGCTATTAAGCTCAGGAATATTCCATTTCTGGCCCCTTCTTTAGCATCATCACATCCCACTATCCCGGTGGTGATTCCACCAAAAAAGGTCATGAACATGAGAACAACTGCCACATAAATCATGAGGTCTAAGGTTGTTGTTGCTATAATGTACCCGAAGATTAAGCTACTTATTATCAGAACAATACATGAGACACCCAATCCCATGAACACAGCAAACAAGTTCAGATCTCTGTTAAAACGGTTGATGAAATTTAGATTTAATTTTTTACCACATTTTTTACAAAACTGTGCTTGGAGATTATTGTCAAAATTACAATGTGGGCATGTTTTTATAGGCTCATCACCCTCCAACAATGAATTTTTTGTTTCTTTCACCTGATTTGGATTAGGAGTATAGATATATTTCCCTCCACAATTACATTTATCAGAAAAATCATCAGGTGATTCATTATTTTTTAGTTTGTATATGTTCCCACATTCTTCACATTGCTGATAACCCATATTTATTACTCCCTTACACATAATTGAAAGCAAACAATATTACAATATGATAACAATAATATTATGCCCTTCACATCTATTTAAATCTTGATGTGATGATCTACACTAAAATAAATGAATTATTGGATAAATAAAAAAAAGGAAAAGGATATCCCTAGATCCGGAATCCTCGGCGGGTCTGGTAACTGGACATTTTTTCATTCTGGGAATCCATTGTTCGGAAGAATGCAGCGTGTATCACCTTTTCCTTATGGGTGAGTGCTGAACCTACAAGGTTAGGCCCTTCCAAGCGATGGTCACACCCAAATCCTATAGATTTATGTTTTTCTTCCATGGATAACCGGGCATCATCCAAAAATTTCTTGGCTTGATCCAATCCATTGAACTGGTCTTCCTCATCGGCTTTATCATTTTTTTCTTCTTGAAGAATGGCTTCTAGAGAATAACTTTTTAACAGTTTAGGGTGGAGAACAGAGTAGGCTATACTACTGGATAAAACATCTAATCCCATAACTTCACCGTTAACCATTACCAGTATGCCCTTTTGACCATCAGATAAGGGGAAGGCATGATGATAATCTTGCAAACTTTCATCACGGGATTCATAAACATCCCTCATAGCCCGGGTATTTGACATAACACGGGCCTCCCTACTCACATCATCAATTGCATTCCAAACCATCCTTTGATCTGAACGATATTTTCCCTCAGTCTTCAAAGATTTGTTCACTGAAGCAGATTTATATCTTCGCACCCGGTAAGAGGCTACATTACCTGAATCACTGAATTTTAATGATGTATAACTCCAGCGCCCCTGTTCAGTGCAACTTACTGGAATTACAGTCTCAGAATTTTGTTTAAGTAGTATGGTTGTGTTTAAAACCCGATTCTGTTTGGCACCAGCCAGTTCTTCACCATCTAATAACAAAACGGGAACATTTGCCTTGTTAATTACTTTTAACTCTGGAACTGAGCCCATTTCATCAATTTCAGTTATTTTGATTAGATCTGCATCTAATGCCTCTTTTAAGGTGATGTAGTCTGAGTCATCTCCTTTGGTGTAGAGTGGGAAAACAGACATTCCCTTATGTTCCTGTATGTCACCCAAATCCATTTCATAAATATAGTTTGCTAAAACTTCATCCATTAAACCACTACTCCCTTACTTTTTTTCAAGCGACAACACATAATATTGACTTCATCCCATATAAATGTTAATGTTTAACATGTACAAACTTGTAAAAATATATACATAATTATAGTAAACACTCTAAGTAAATAATAAATAATGTCATTAATTAATGAAAATAACTTGTAAACATCCAAACACTAATATATAGGTTAAAGGAGAATTAATTATGGAAAACAATTAAAAACTTTTAAAAAATTCATTGTGGTATGTATGAAAAACACATTAATATCAACTATTTATTCTTTAGAACCAGTAATGACTTGCATTACCCAATTTTCCCCTAATAAGGTCATCTTAATTAGGGAAGAAGATGCTCCTGATAAAATAAAAGAAGCTGAAAGAATGCTTCGCGAAACAGTAGGCAAAGTCCTGGAAATAGAATCTAAACCAACCAGCATCTACAATGTAGTCATGGTGGCCCGGGACATAGCCCTAATCATTGAAGAAGAATCAGCCCACGGCCGAAAAATATTTGTTAATATCAGTGGAGGCCGAAAACCACAAGCACTAGGCGCATTATTCGGATGTTACGCACGTCAAGACATGGTGGAAAAAATTGTCTACATCACTGAAGAAGACAAAAACATCATTGATTTGCCCATCCTCAACTTTGGAATTTCCAAAACCAAGAGAAGTATTTTAGAGGAAATACAATCTGGTGAAAACAACGTCCAAAACTTATCCACCAAAATCGGGATAAGCAGAGGAATGACCTATAACCACATCCGGGAACTGCGTGAAATGGGCCTTGTAGATCCAGATTACCTTAAAATAACCAGTGCCGGAGAACTTGCCATAATTTAACAAAAACTGTATTGTTTCCATAAAATGAAAATATTGATATAGTCCTATCCCCTATCACTAAATAATTAAATTACGCATTTAATCATTATAAAAAAACGGAGTTGATTGATATGTGGATGTATATCTTGATAGGAATTATACTATTAATAGTAATATTGATTGTATGGCTTTATAACAGTTTAGTGGGTTTAAGAAACCGGGTAAAAAACGCTTGGTCCCAAATTGATGTTCAACTAAAAAGAAGAACAGATTTAATACCCAACTTAGTGGAAACAGTTAAAGGCTACGCTAAACATGAAAAAGGCGTTTTTGAAGAAGTAACCAAAGCACGGTCTAATCTTATGAATGCCCAATCTGTTAAAGAAAGCCAAGAAGCTAACAATATGCTAACTGGTGCACTAAAATCCCTATTTGCTGTTGCAGAGAATTATCCTGATTTGAAGGCAAACCAGAACTTCCTGGAATTACAAGACCAGCTTGCACAAACCGAGGATAAAATTGCCTATTCCCGACAGTTCTACAACGATACAGTTTTAATGTACAACAACAAATGTCAGATGTTCCCCAGTAACATCATCGCCAGTATGTTCCACTTTGAACAATCTGAGTTCTTCGAAATTGAAGAATCTGCAAGAGCAACACCAAAAGTAGAATTTTAGGAGACGAAGAACATGAACAAAATGAAAATTTCTTCGTTATTTTTCATTTTGATTTTTATCCTATCTGTAATGCCAATGGCTAGCTTTGCAGATGATGATGGTCGTAGTTACACCATACCCAAAGCCACATTCGATCTTTACGTCCAGGAAGATGGAAATTTAAAAGTTAAAGAAACATTGCATTACTCCTTTTCTGGTACTTACCGAGGTGTTTATCGTACCATTAATATTAAAGAAGGGGAAAAAATTAGAAATCTCAATGTTTCTACCAAAGGAGCTTACTCAAATTATCAAGTCACACCATATGATGGTCAAACCAAGATAACAGTATATCTTTATTCTAATGAGCGAAAAACCATTCCCATAACCAACAGGGATGTGGTTGTTACCTATGAATACGATTTTATCAATGTAACCAGAATTTACACCGATATTGCAGCACTGCACTATAAAGTGTGGGGTGAAGAATGGGATGTAGGTGTGGGAGAGTTAACCACCAAGATACATTTACCTTCAAAAAAAGGTGTTAAGTACTGGTTTAACCCTCCATACTATGTTATAAACGAGAAATGGGAGGATTCAGTCCTTAAAATCACATCAGACAGTATTTCTCCTGGTGACTTTTTCGAAGTACGGCTGGCCATACCTAAAGAACAGTTCAAAAATCCAGTTTATGCAATGTCAATAGATGAAGAAGGACTTCCTCAAATGGAAAAAATACAAGAAGATTACCTAAACGAAATCTACTTCTATAGCATTCTCTACTATATTTTGTCGATTTTGATGATTTTAGGCATTATAATACCCTTTTTGATCTACTTCAAACATGGTAGGGAACCAAAAACCACCTTCCAAGGAATCTATCAACGTGAATTACCCACGAATGACCCGCCAGCAGTGGTTAATGCCATATCAGGCAAAACATCAAAAGTTGGAACGCCCACTATGGACGGTTTCCAAGCCACCATCATGGATCTTATTAACCGCGGATATTTAGAGGTTAGAGTTGATGATCAGGGCAAGAAAAAGCAAGTTTTCCTGAAAATTAACCAAGACAAGGTCAAGGACTCCACTGAACTTCAGTCCTATGAAATGGATGTTATTAAATTCTTAAGAACAATGGCTGTTAATCATCTAATTAACTTGAACCAGATGAAAAAGGATCTCAAGAAAAGAGAAAATGCTGAGAACTTTAAGGATTTCTATGATATGTGGGAAGGTCATTTGGATACTATGTACTTAAAGGAGAAAACTACTCAATTCTTCATCAAAAAAGGAGCCGATCTAATGCGTTTATTTGGTATAGGTGCGTTAGTCGTTGCCGGAATAGTATTCTACTTTAATTTCATGGCCCCACCAGCAAACCCCATACCAGCATCTTTTTATACCATAATTGCATCTATTATATTGGGAATCGCCGGTATTATATCCCTTGCCCTCCCTCAAAAAGTGGGAGGTCGCTGGACACAGGAAGGTGTTGATTTTGATGCTCAATGGAATGGTTTCAAAAGATACATCCAAGATTTTTCCCAAATGAAAGAGTACCCACCAGAGTCAGTGGTGGTCTGGAACCACTACTTAGTATACGCCACTGCTTTAGGTGTTGCAGATAAGGTTAAGAAGGTTATGGAACTCTCATTATCCAAAGACCAATTGGAAACCAGTAATTTATACCTATTCCATTACTATGGCGGATATGTTGTACTTTCCTCTGGCTTAAGTACAGGTATGTCCACTGCCACCAGTGATAGTGGTGGATCAGGAGGAGTAGGTGGTGTTGGAGGAGGATCCGGTGGTGGTGGAGGTGGTGCGTTCTAAAACGTGCCATTAACTCCATTTTTTTAAAAAACTAAAGGGACAAAATAATATGTGTGAAAAATGTGACTACTGTGGAAAACCCGGAAGGGACAGATGCATAGTATGCAACAGATGTTACTGCTTGAACCATATGGGCGTAGATGGATATTGTATTGATTGTTTTTTTGGGACAGGAATGTTTGATTATTAACCAAAAAAAACATTAATAATTACCTACAAGTCCATCTTGCCTAAAATTTTCCTATTTTTACTAACAACCATTGACGGCTCCATATTACTTTTTAAAAAAACATTCTAGAATTTGATTTTTAGTATAGTGTCTTGTAAATAATTATATATTCTTCCACACCAATCATATTCATTGAAAAGTAGGGTTATAAGCTTAAAAATATAATTTATAATGAAGATGTAAACTTATTATGAACCTAAAAAAATACTTAATTATGATTAATATCTATACCGTATGGAAAGAGTAGGTGGATAAAAAAATGATCTCTGTGTATATCATCCTTGGAATATTAATATTAATAGCCCTTTACTTTGTTTATGGTTACAATCGACTTATAAATATGCGAAACATGGTGGACACATCTTATTCAAACATTGACACCTTACTGCAAAAGCGTTTTGACCTGGTCCCCAACCTGGTGAGTACAGTAAAGGGTTACATGAAGCATGAGCGTGAACTATTAGAAGAGATCACCCGGGCCAGAAGCGACTGGATGAATGCCTCCACTATTAAAGAAAATGCCGGAGCAGATGATATGGCTTCAAAAGCCTTGAAATCCATATTTGCCGTGGCAGAAAACTATCCTGACCTAAAAGCTAATGAAAACTTCCTATTGCTTCAGGAAGAACTGGTGGGAATAGAAAATAAGATAGCCTACGCCAGACAACGCTATAACAGGACAGTTCTGGATTTGAATAACGCCGTCCAACAGTTTCCCTCAAACATCATCGCCCAGATCTTCAGATTCCAAAACAGGGAATTTTTCGAAGTTGAATCTGAAAGAATACGGGATGTTCCCCAAATGAATTTTAATGGTGAAAACTGATGGATCCCATATATAAGAGCATAGCATCCAATAAAAGATGGACCTATTTTTTCTTTTTACTCTACGCAGTTTTGATAGGGATCATAGGATATTTAATTGGAATATACATTGGTTCTCCCCTGATTGGTTTGATAATTGCAGTTATGCTATTTGTAATTATCTTGCTGGTCACCTATTACGGCGGACAAAGCCTGGTAACCACCATGGCCGGTGCCCGAGAAGTTTCTAAACAAGAATCCCCCTACCTATATAACACTGTAGAAGGTTTGAGCATAGCTGCTGGGCTTCCAATGCCCAAGTTATATATAATAGACACTGAAGTTCCCAATGCTTTTGCCGCAGGCCGTAACCCTGAAAACGCCAGCATCACCGTTACCAGAGGATTATTGGAAAGGTTGGATCGTTTGGAACTGGAAGGAGTTATAGCACATGAAATGGCCCATATCAAAAATTATGATGTTCTACTAGCCACAGTTGCAGTTGTGCTGGCTGGTACCATCGTGTTTTTAGGATATATGGTTCGGTACTCATCGTATGGTGCTTTATTCCGTGGTCGGGACCGTGGAGGATCCCAGGGTCAGTTAATATTTTTCATTATCTTAATTGCCCTGGTAATATTGGCCCCAATCTTTGCTCAATTACTGAAATTTGCAATTTCCAGAAAACGAGAATACCTTGCCGATGCAACTGGAGCAAACTTCACAGGTTACCCTGAGGGATTGGCCAGTGCACTGGAAAAAATTAGTGGATTGCAGAAGAGTAAAAGTAAGCTACAAAACGATGCACTAAATGGCCTTTACATTATCAATCCAGCATTAGGGGCTAAAAGTGATCGGGGCAGCACACTGTTTTCTACCCACCCCTCCACAAATGAACGAGTAAGAAGACTGCGCGAAATGTAAATATTTATCCCGTAACTTTATTTTTTTTACATATTTTTTTTTGTATTTTTTAAAAATTGCTGATTATTCTTAGGATGGTTAATGCAAGGTTTTAACTACCATGAGAACTTGCTAATGAAACTTGGATAACCCGAATCTAAACAGAATCACTCCACGAGTATGATGTTGAACTGCTCTGATCTCTTTTAAAAGAGTATTTTTCCCTTTGGGGGTTAGATTCTGGTCAGATTCATAGGTTTCAAGTCCGGCTACGATTTTTCCAGGATATATGTAGTTATAAAATTGGGTCACACTTTTCAAATGAGTTATCTCTACTTGGTAGTCACCAATGTAGAGCATGGGTACAATGTAATCACAATGAGGGTATAGTAGGTCATAGTATTGGTAACCATCCCATTTTTCTGGTTTAGCGCACACCGAGAAAGGAACCCCCTGGGTTGCCTTGCGCATAGCCTTAATTTCTGGAATATAGTCGGGCATATGGTATGTTTCCACATCTAATTGTACTCCGATCTTCATCCTAGCAATCTGAGATGCATGTTTGAATCCAGGAAACACCCAGGCATTAGTTTTGATTCCCACTGAATCTGCTTTCAATTTTGCTTCAGATAGTATGGAGTAGTAATTGTCATTTCTAACTAAAATGTATATATCGGTTATTCCAGCATCCTTAAGGGTTGTGAAATTGATTTTGGAAACAGGTGTGACTTTGGGGTTAATATAGTATCCCATGATAAAACCAGTTCCCCCTAATTGGATGGAATTCCAGGGATCAATAGTGATAGGGTATGGTGCTGCTATTTCTTCACTGGTACTTGTGGAGATTGAAGTGGCAATATCATTAAGTGCAACTGTACAACCCAGTGCCAGGGCAAAAAATGTTAAAAAAATGAATATCTTTTTGGATTGAATTTAAACCGCCTGCCAACCTTTTTAGTTAGTGAATTAGTCTATTTATTTATAGATTTATTGTTCATTAAAAATTTAGATTTAAGCAATTCCTAAAAAAAAATTAGATTTAAGTAATTATTGCTTAAAAATCTTCATTTTAGATGAACTTCTAGTTTTTCCAAAGTATTCATTCCATTTTTCCTCACCGAAAAGGGCTATGAATTTTTCCCTATCTTCATCTGAGTATTGGAAAGCGTCAGGCCTTTGATAACTTTTTGTGGAATATATTTCTTCTGCTTCACTTATTAATTCAGAGTTTGGTTTCCCAAAGGGTTTGCAATAGGGGTAGGCTTTTTTAATAAGTTCCAGTGTCTGGTCTGAGTACCATATCTGCTTAGCATCATATGCTGTCAGGTAAGTTTCATGTTCAAATATATCATCCCAGGACATCTGGAAATAGTCCATGAAGATCTTTTCCCTTGCTTTTAGTATGCCAGGATTGCATTCCTGTGTACGTTTGATATTGCGCATGGTGTAACTGATGCCTTTTAGAGACTTCCAACGATAATCGTGTGGTGCGAAACTTCCAAAAGAATCAAGCCAATCATATACATTTTCAATCATTTTCTCCCATAAACGGGATATAAGATTCCACTGGTTAGTGAGCGGAGTGTACTCCCATTCAATTTTCTGACGTTCCAGTCCAAACTGGAAACTATCAGCCACGTTAAAGGGAGATTGGGATGCTAGTTCGTCGTGTTTTTTTAGGATCTTTTCATGTTTTTCCACTTCCAAAGGTAAGTGTAGGAGCTCACAAAACATTTTTTCAGAAAGTATTGCATCTCGAACAACCATGTCACCTTGTAAAGCCTGATTCAGGCCTTTTTCTTCTGCCATTCGTAGGAATACTGGATAAGATACTCCTGATTTTCCGAGTTCAATTAATTCTTCAATGGGTGCTTTGAGTTTTTCATAGTTAGGGTTTCCTTTTAAACTTTCTATGGAATGTTCATAGGCTTCTAGGGTTTTTTCCATGAGTAGTTCATCACCCCCACCTTCAGAGTATTCTCCTTTAACCAAGGCAGTCATGATTTCAGTGTAAGCATTACTGAACTCCATGAAAAGGTTTTCTGTGGTTAATTTTGCTGTGAATTCTGACACATCATTGGTTTCAATAGCCAATGTTTCCATACGTTCCATGGTTTCACGCATAGTTTGGAAAGATTCACCCTGGACCCCTTTATCTTCCAACTCTTTGAACATTTTCCTATAAGTGCCTAGGATTGTATCAGCCATTGCCTTATCCACTGGCAAGTTAAATCCCCCTGTAAGTTTTAAACTGCTTGATCCTTTTTTCCAGTATTTCATCTGGTATTGGGATTACTCTTCTGTGCCTTTCTTCCCAGATAAGGCTGGCATTGTATTGCCAGTTAGGATCCCAGTTCCGTGCATTGGGAACAAATGACTCTTTCCAATCTTTAACCCCTTCTTCAATCATTTCTTGAGGTATTTGATGATTTATCTCATTTTTCCATTCATCAGGCACTTCTGCAGACTGGTATACTTCAATTTCTTCTAACATCATAAGGTCATTGTAGATTTCTTGGGTGAATAAATCCACAATGATCTCTATACTAACTTCACTTTCAATATCATTAACCATTTTAACGAGTTCTAAATCTGTTTCCACAGAATCCACCTTGTCAAGAATCCTTTCTGGAGCGTGAAGCCTAATATATTCTTTTAGTTCTTCATAATGTTTCTTTCGTGCAGTTTCCTGATCTTTCACCAGGGCTATGGCATTTTTAACTGCTAGATTTTCTGACTCCACTATTTTTCCTGATTCTTCAATGTCTGATGCGTTTGCTATTGCATCGTATAATGCTTTTTCTGACTGGTAAGAATTGGGATATAATGGATTGTTTTCATATTTTTTCAATCTTGACTGGTAATATTCTATATATTCTTGGTGTCTTTGGTCCAACAGAACGCCTCCAATTGTTTCAATTTAGATTAATCTTTAGTATTTCCGATTTAAAAGTTTGTGTTATGAGATTGGTATTAGTTACTTTTTTAGCTCTTCTAAGTATCTTATAAATCTAATTAACAGATATATATTGGTATAATACATTAATCAAAAATAAAAATCGTCTTTTTTTTTAAAAAAATTGTAAGTGTTATAAATTTATTAATTTTCAGGTTATCATGATAATAATGTTCTTAGCTAAATCTTATTATCTTTACCGAATTTAGGGACCTATAACTCATTTAGGGGTGTTTTAATATTCCATTTCTTTGAATTTTATAATGAACTTGGTACCATTAGTAGCATCTAGCTCTATTTCCCCATTTATCTGTCTAGTTAAAGTGTTAACTAGTTGCAATCCAAGGGAACTTGTATTTTTATAGTCCACATCGCTTGGAAAGCCAATTCCATCATCACGTATTATAAGAAAATGTTCATCATCTTTTATTCCAAATTCTAGATTAATTTCGCCTTCTTTTTTTCCAGGGAAGGCGTGTTTCATGGAGTTGGATAAAAGTTCATTTATTATCAATCCTAGGGGGATGGCTGTGTTTATGTCGATCATGATATTTTCAACATTCATATCTATTTTCACACGTTCAGGTTCAGTCACATAGGTGCGGTAAAGGTCCATTGCCAGAGTACGGATGTAATCACCAAAATCAATGCTTTTTAAATCAGTTGAGCGGTACAGTCGTTCGTGTATTAGGGCCATTGATTTAGCCCTGTTCTGACTTTCCCTAAACATGCTTAAAGCCTTTTTATCTTTAATATATCTGGATTGGAGGTTCAGAAGGCTGGATATGACCATTAAATTGTTTTTCACTCGATGATGTATTTCCTTTACTAGCAATTCTTTTTCTTCCAAAGATTTTCGCAGTGCTAGTTCTACTTTTTTCCTATCACTAATATCCCTTAAAGAACCTTCAATACCGATAGGCTGGTTTTGTGAGTTAAACAGATAATGAGCGTTGACTGATATGTTAAGTAAGTCTTTATCTTTGTTTACCAGTGTAACTTCATAGTCTGAAACTTCACCGTCTTCCTCGATAGCTTTTAAAAGCTCGTTTCTATCTTCAGGGTCCGAATACACCAGTTGGACAGGTTTTCCAATGAGTTCATTGGGTTTATAATTGGAATATCTTTCAATTGATGGACTTATTTCGGTTATTATTCCTTCAAGGTTGGTCTGGTAGAAAACATCCTGCACATTTTCAAAAATTTTCCTATATTTTTTTTCATTTTCTTTTAAAGCTTCTTCATTTTTTTTAAGTTCAGTTACATCACGTGCTACTCCAAACACCAATCCTTCCTCTGGCATTAAATAAGTGTTCCATGAAATCCATTTGTAGGAACCATCCTTACATAAATACCGGTTATCGAATTTTAATATATTATGACCTTTTTCAACACCTTCTACAGCTTTAATGGTTGATTTGCGGTCTTCGGGGTGTACAAATTCTAAGTATGGTTTAGAAGTGAGTTCAGTTGTGGTCCAGCCAAGGGTTTTCTCCCAAGCAGGGTTTAATTTTTTAAAGTACCCATCAAAGCCAGCAATACACAACATATCTATTGAAAAATTAAATAAACGGTCCCTGTCCTTTTCAATATCTAAACGTTTTGTGATATCTACAAAGGTTACAACAGCCCCAACAATTTCACCATCCCTAATTTTGGGATATGACCAGCACTCAGCATTAAAATAGCTACCATCCTTCCTCCAAAACACAATATTATCCGAATGAACCCGTTCTCCAGTTTTATAAGACTGATCAACTGGGCAGCTTCCAGTATTAGGGGAAATTTGATCATGAGCATGAATAAGATTATGCATATTCTTTCCCAGTAATTCTTCAGGATTCTCATAACCCAATAGGTGAATACAAGCCGGATTGCAGAATGTACAATTACCATCCTGATCTAATCCATAAATAGCTTCAGCTGCGGATGTTAGAATTAGACGAAGGTTCTCTTCACTTTCCTTCAGTAAGGTTTCAGCTTTTTTCCGTCTTAAAAATCTCATTAATTCAATGGATATATACTTAATTAAATCTTTTTCTTCCTTAAGGAAAGGATCTCCCAATTCATTATGGACATTTTCTATGTAAAATACTTCTAGAACACCTATTTTTTCTTCAGGAGTTGATAATTCAGATGATATTTTCCATTGAGTCTCTTGGAAGGGGTTGGTTTTAAATTCCATTCCATTTATTATTATCCTAACACAAGTTAGTTCAGGGTATTGGAATGCAGGAATAATAATATTAACAACTTCATTCAAAACTTCATCTAAGGATTTATCATTGGAAGATAGTGACTTAGAAACACCATAGAGACAATTCAACTCTTTCACACGTTCTTCTAAACTTTTAACTAAATCTAGTTCTGTTTGATCATCAACACCAGATATATTTTGTTTCATATTATTTTTTCCCCTGAAACTTTGAACAATTTGTGATAAGTGTCATTAACTTTTAGAGTGTCATGATTTTGGGTTGTTAAAACGATAACGTTATTTTTCTGATCTATTCCAAGGTTTTTTCTTAATAAAATCTATTCTAGCCTCTTGTGGATGTTTATCTTTTTGGTGCAATTTAGCATCCCCTACAATAATTAAATATATTATTAAATTGTTAATTCTCTTGGTAATTATCGTTAAAATTATGTTTAGTCCATAGGATGTCTTATAATTTATTGTAGCAATAATAAAAAAAGATGTTATTAAGTTTAAGATTAATAACAAGGATGTGTGCCGAAAGGAGTAGTTATTATCTACTTATAACCAAGTTATGAAGTATCCTATTCATGTATCCTCCCCCAATGTCAGTATACTAATAATAGTCATAGACTGTGACTTTCCATTTTTTCAAATCTTTGGTTTGCACATTGATATAGTATTTTCCAGGTGGGGCAGTGATGTTGATTGTTTTTTCTTTACTTTTCACTGCTGATCTTGGTCCCCAGTTTAGCTTCCCAGAGTCTAGAATGTTACGTGCATCTTTAACATCCACTTTCATGAAGTTGGTGTTATAATTTCGAGTGGGTGTGGCATTAAGTACCAGCCTGAATTTTTCACCCTTAATGGTAAATGAATAGTGGGTATTTCCAGTGCCGGTGTAGTTGGATACTTGATGCCATTGTGCCTTTTGAATTGTTTGCTCATTGGATTGGTTTAAATTTGTTAGGTAAGGCCCTGATGCTTCATTGTATTCATTCATAAAGCCTAAAAATTCGATAGTAACCCCTAAAAGAGCGACCATGGCCACGATAAATATTAGGGTCTTGGAGTTTTTCGATAAAAAATCTAAGAGAGGATTTTCTTGGTCATTGTGAATATTCGCTGGATGCAGTTTGGATCCGCATTCCATACAATACTCCGCATTTTCCTCATTTTCCAATCCACATTCCTTGCAAACTCGTTGTCCCATGTATAGTACCTTCCATTAATTTAAAACTGACAATCATAAAAATTGTATATAAACTTTAATTTATTGGATAGTATGGATTGATTTTACCATACATTTATAATCCTATGTCCAAAACCAGATCACTGGATGAGTGTTCCTAGTATAGATAACTCTAGCTGTTAGGGGGGATTGTTAATGATACCTTCAATTATCATTATAATGATAGTTTTTCATAGGTTAAGCTTTTTTTCATAGGTTAAGCTTTCGATTTAGAAAACTAACCAGTTTAGTGGCATCACCCTTTTTCACACCTGCCAGGAAGATTTCCCCATCGGTGTGATTTATTTTAAGATTTTTTTTACCCGAATCAAAAAGGGAAGTACCAGTTTTAATCAAACGGTCAAATCCTGATTTTTCCTGACGAACACCTTCAACTATTTCAGCAGCCGTAATATCTTCGAAACTTATGAATCGCCCATTATCATCTTCCAATCCATATTTAAGAATTATAATAGATTTATCTTTAGCTTTAATCAAGTATGATTCCCTTAAATCTAGAATTTCTTGAAGATCGAAAGCATGCTTTAGCTCTTTTCGTTTAGATTTTGCTTTTAAACCAGTCCCATACTCTTGGATGGTTTTTCTTTTTTTATGGAGTAGTTTTTCTTCTTCATATAAATGTCCTAGATCATCATTACCTGATTTGAAAACCAAGTTTTCACCACATTTTGGGCAAATACTGGCATCATCATGGGTTTTGCTCCCACAATAGGGACAGGTTACGGGTTCTTCAGGGTTGTTGAAAGTTTCTGTGTAGTATAATTTCCCACCACATTCACATTCATCACTAAAATCTGTTGGTTTTTCTCCTTCTTGAAGTTGGTAGTAGCCGCCGCACTGATTGCAAACTAAATAACCCATTTTTTATACCATCCATCTATGTTAACCCCTGCTGCTTGTAAAAAGTTTTCAAAAATTATCTAGGGGGTGAAGTGATTTATATTTAGAAATTCTTTTATTTGATATAAATAATTTTAAGTCGCAATGTGCTTAAGTTTTTTAGGGTTATAACCCATCATTTTTATTAATCACCTATAACAATTGATTTTTAGGTGATATGAAATGACTGATGCTGCTTATGATGATGTTGAAATACAATTCTCTGAATCAATTAAAGAAACTGTTTTATTAGCTTTGGAGAAGGAAACTGGAATCAAACCCCATGATATTGAGAGTGTAATGTTTGTAGGTGCAGGAAATGTTGTAAAAGAAGATTCAGAACATGGGCCCTATTACACAGTAAAAGGTATATTTGCATGTCACCGTAAAGGTGATTTCATATTAATCAAGGATTAATAGGGATAATAGGAATAAATTAAGACTTTTCCTTTTTTGCAACGATTTTATTTGCTACGAGATTGTGGATATCTTCTATTCTACTGTTCCAGTATCTCTTGATTAATGCTTATTTTTCTCGAATATGTTGCAAGGTTTTGTTAGATTTTAATCTGGTGTTTTTAACTTTTTTTTGTGTTTCAGTTTTCCACCACATTCACAAGCCACGAAATCACTGGGTGATTCTTCTGCTTTTAGTTTATAATAACCTCCACAATCATTACACACCAAGTAACCTTTATCATTTTTTACTTTAGTCTTACTAATTTCTTTTATCTTCTTGAATAACACCATGTTAATCCTCCGGTTATAGTAGTATAAAATATTCTCTGAACAAAATTTTAGTTTTAGACAAAAGTAATATTTCTCACACCTATATTAAATTCATTGAAAAAAAATGAGACTATTACTATAAAACATACATATTGGAAACCACCTTAGAATTGATATAACCCGTTAAAACTAATCTTCAGAATTTTAAAATCAATTACCACGAAATTTATATTATATCTAAATGGATATATACAAAATTATCACTAACCTAACCTCAAAGAATCAGAAAATATAAATCAAAAAAAAAGTAAAGTTGATAAATTCTTTATAATATATAAATTATACGAATGACTTTGTAATTATACAAATTAAAAGAGGTTTTTTTTATGTATTTAACAGCAGGAATGATAGTGATAGTGATAGGGTGGATAATTCAGTTCTATAAAACCGTGATCCAGAAAGATCCCAATATTAACTTGTACTTCTTGGTTTTATATGTTATCGGAGTTATTTCCCTAGTGATAGG
Source organism: Methanobacterium sp. (assembly GCA_012838205.1). NCBI lineage: Archaea > Methanobacteriati > Methanobacteriota > Methanobacteria > Methanobacteriales > Methanobacteriaceae > Methanobacterium > Methanobacterium sp. The sequence continues at coordinate 1,762 of DUPR01000004.1, read as the reverse complement.
CAATATACTAATCAACGACCTAACCATTGCCCTACTAAATTTATTTGGTGCAATTCTACCTTTATTAATCCTTATCATGATTAAAAAATAGACCAAGCTATAAATCAAGTCAACATTTGGTGAGGATCATCCAATGAATGGTGAAGGAGATAACACTCTCCAATGCAATAATTGCAATGCTATATTTCCAGTGGGGAGTAAATATTGCACAAAATGTGGTAACCCCCTCCCTAAAAACAAGCCAGACACAGAGAATAAGAGAAGTGTCTGCCCTAATTGTTATGCAGAATTTGATGCTGATATTGATTTTTGTAAAGAGTGCCGAACAAAAACCAAAAAAATCATCAATGAACGTGAAATAACAACTTGCCCCCGATGTTATTCTGAAATAGGTTCTGACTTGGTGTATTGCCCAGTGTGCAGTAGCCGAATTAATTCCAACGCTTCTTCCGATAAATTGTGCCCTAAATGTCTTAAAGAAGTTCCCCCTGGCAGACCTTACTGTTTATCTTGTGGAACTCCAGTGGATGCGAAAAAATCATACACCACCCAAATCCGTGAAAAATTAAAGTCACTCCGAGAATCTAAAAACAAAAGAACACAAGATAAATCTACAGTAAATATCCATCCATCAAGTAACGATACTATCCCCACCAGTGATAAATACCGAATAGATAGGGGTAAAAATGAAAAAACCAGTGCACATCACCGTCCTGAAATTTCCTGGGAAATAGTCAACCAAATAATGGAGTTTGAAAAAGAAAAGGATCTAAACCCTGGTTATCTGGTTTGTGACAGTTGTGGTGACTACTACCAGCTTAAAACTGGGGAATCACCTGGTGACTTTATCTGTGAATGCCATTGTGGTGGGATTTTAGAGCATAGATTACAAAAAAAATAGTGAATTTATTATAAAATAAATGTTTGATTAGCCCACTCACTGTAGTGGTAGTGAGTTGACCATCAAATCACTAAAACCATATCCTTCTTGATTGATCTCATTTTATTAGGAGATTTGTTTTTTTCTTAGTCAAGATAGGTAGATATTTGGGCTAAACCATACTCAGATGTTGTACTAGTTTTTTTCAAGGTTTTACCATTTTGCTCCAAAGATATGCTTAAAACTCCCGAGCCAGCATCGGATTTTTGGGCGTTAGCTGCTACAGCACCATTTATGTTACCCAAATTGATAGTTTTATCACCATATCCTTCTATGCTGCGCGTTCCCGATGAGTCAGATACAGCACCGCTCCACTCACCAGAATAACTGATTACTAGCGAAACAGGGCCACCAGTTGAACTAGTTGTTGAGTAGTCACTGGAAGATGAGTCACTGCTTGAACTACTAGTGTCATAGTTATCATTTGTTACCGTGCTCCCCAAATAACCACTTACCAAAACTCCTAAAACTATCATCACTGCCGAGATTAATAAAATGTTTCTACCATGGGTTTTAGCTTCATGATTATTCTTAGAATAAAGGAAAAGACCTAAAACAATACCTATTAACCCACCAAAAAGGGCAAAAATATAACCCAAAACTATAAGAATAGTTGAAGGTTTTTTGGCTTCAGGGCCTTGCTGGTAATAAGGTGGGCTCTGGCTAGTCTTAGTACGGCTACTAACATCTCCACCAATTGCATCTAACTTTGTTCCACAACTCTCACAGAATTGGGCGTCGTCTTTGTTTTCACTTCCACAATTTGGACAATACATATCAAACTCCCCTTTGATATTCCATCAATAAATATATAGTCTACTT
>DUPR01000003.1 GCA_012838205.1 Methanobacterium sp. | reverse complement strand
TTCACCTAGACATAGATCAGTCCAGACCTGGAATAACGGTAAATGGGTTGATTATCATAATGTTCCATGGGTTGGATCACCTACTGCTCGTGGAAGTGCTGAAACAGTGATCAAAGGTAATTAAGTGTACCTACGCTAAAATAACAATAAAATACAATCTAATATTCAACAGTTTAACGCAAAAACTGTTGAAAAACAATTCTTTTTTTGCATTTTTGAATTTATTTATCATTGTTTAGTGTAAATTCTATAGTTTGCAATTTAATCATTTTTGTACACATTTTAAACTTAGATAACTTGGGAAACCACAATATTTTTATATCTCGCCCCTAAAAAGAAAATCAGTATAATACATACATTAGGAGGCTGATTATGAAAATAACACAAACTCCCTTAGTAATTTTGAATTTTAAAACATACTTGGAGTCTACAGGAGATAAAGCCTTGCAGTTAGCCAAGGCATTGGAGCAAGTAGCTGAGGAAACTGGAGTAAACATGGCAGCAGCCCCTCAAGGAGCGGACCTAAGGAAATTATCTGAGGAAGTAAACATACCTATTTTAGCTCAGCACATTGATCCCGTGGATGCCGGTGGACACACTGGAAGCATGTTGTTGGAATGTGCCAAAGAAGCAGGGGCTTCAGGCACCCTAATAAATCATTCAGAGCAGAGAATGCAACTTGCTGATATTGACATGGTTGTCAATAAAATTAACACTGCCAACATGACCAGTGTGGTCTGTACTAACAATATCCCGACTAGTGCTGCAGCCGCCGCCATGAAACCAAATTTTGTAGCTATTGAACCTCCTGAACTTATTGGTTCAGGAATTCCAGTATCTCAAGCTGAACCAAAAATAGTTGAGGGTAGTGTAGCAGCAATAAAAGAGGTCAATTCCAGTGTAAGGGTTCTTTGTGGTGCAGGGATTTCTACAGGGGATGACATGAAGGCTGCTTTGGAACTTGGAAGTGAAGGGGTTCTCTTAGCATCTGGAATTATACTGGCCCCAGATCCCAAAAAGGCACTTCTTGACTTAGTTAGTAAGATATAGTGGACAAATTTGAAATGTTTCTTAATATTCTAAAAGTGGTATTATGGCTCCTGATTTTTACACCATTGACGATCTTGAATTAGATGGTAAAACAGTGTTGGTACGAGTAGATATCAACTCCCCAGTCGATCCTTTAACTGGACTACTTCTTGATGATACACGCATCAGATTACACTCAGACACAATCAGTGAACTGGCAGAAAAAGGTGCAAAAACTGTTTTAATTGCTCATCAAAGCCGTCCTGGGAAAAATGACTTTACCACACTCCAACAACATGCTGAAACTCTTTCTAAGATATTAAAAATGCCAGTGGGTTATGTTGATGATATATTTGGCAGTAATGCTCGGGAAGCCATATCAACGTTGAAAGGAGGGGAAATACTTCTTTTAGAAAACGTCCGTTTCTATTCTGAAGAAATACTCCAAAGAAAACCATTAGAACAAGCTGAAACGCACATGGTAAGGTTATTATCACCATTAGCAGACTACTTCATAAACGATGCTTTTGCTGCTGCCCATCGCTCGCAACCTTCAATGGTCGGTTTTGCTATGAAAATGCCGTCTGCAGCAGGAAGAGTGATGGAAAAAGAGCTTAAAGCATTATACAGTGCAGTAAGTAATGTTAAAAGACCGTGCGTTTATGTCTTAGGCGGGGTTAAAGTCGATGATTCTATAATGGTTATGGAAAACGCATTGGAGGCAGGAAGCGCCGATCATATCCTCACCACGGGTTTAGTTGCCAACATATTTTTATGGGGTGGTGGAGTAAACATACGAAAACAAAACAAGAAGTTCATAGAAGATAGGGAATACTGTGAATATGTTAAAAAGGCCAAAAATCTTTGTAAAAAATTTAAAGACAAGATACTGGCACCTAGTGATCTAGCAGTCTGTAAGGATGATAAAAGATTGGAGTATCCAGTGGAAAAACTTCCAAACTTGCCAATCTTTGATCTGGGCACTGAAACCATCACAGAATACGCTCGTATAATTAGAAATGCACGTACCATATTTGCTAATGGTCCTGCCGGTGTTTTTGAGAAGGAAGGATTCAATCAAGGTACTGAAGATATTCTTAATGCAATATCATCTTCTCCGGGATTTTCGATTATTGGAGGTGGACATCTTGCTGCTGCTGCAAATCAAATGGGATTAACTGGAATTAGCCATATTAGCAGTGGGGGGGGAGCTTCTATTAACCTTATTGCGGGAGTAAGACTGCCTGCGGTGGAAGTTTTAAGAGAATCAGTATTAAAAAACAAGGTTAAAAATTAGCATGTTATAATAATGGTGTATTCTTTAATTTTCATGAAATTAAATTTTAAAAAAAACTTTAAATAATTGAATTTACCACCAATTCACTAACAAGGTGAGTCATCTAATATCAATTAATCATTCCACCAAAAACTATATAAGGCAATATTTCAAAACTTAAAATGCCTCGGTAGCTCAGTCTGGTGGAGCGCGAGACTTGTAATCTCGTGGTCGCGGGTTCAATTCCCGTCCGGGGCTCTAAATGGTGGTAGAATAACAATATAGAATAGTTATAACAATGTTAAAACTGAATGATTAGATTTTAAATTTAATCAAATATTCTGTAGGGACCATAGGGTAGCTTGGTCGATCCTTTGGGCTTTGGGAGCCTGAGACTCCGGTTCGAATCCGGGTGGTCCCATCAATCAATAAAATAATCATATCACAAATATATTAAAATCCCGCCTTAGCTCAATTGGCAGAGCGTCGGACTGTAGATCCGAATGTTGCTGGTTCAAGTCCGGCAGGCGGGACTTAATATTCTATATAAAACGACTTCGTTTGATGGAATTTGTTAAAATTCAAAATAATGCACTTATCGAGTGATTATTTGAGAAACCCTCAAACTTAACAAGTTTTAATAACATACACATTGAAATAGAAAAGTATATAAAGAATCATATCATAAACCACTATACTCTAGTTCTGCTAAAGTTGCCCTGGTGGTGTAGGGGCTATCATGTGGGCCTGTCGAGCCCGCGACTCGGGTTCAATTCCCGGCCAGGGCGTTCTAGAGGGCCCGTAGCTCAGTCTGGGAGAGCGCTTGGCTTTTAACCAAGTGGTCGCGGGTTCAATTCCCGTCGGGCCCGTTCTAATTTTAATTGGAGGATTCAATGGTGAAGAAGGATATCTTAAAACATGAACTAGTTCCAGATCATGTTGTTTTGTCGAAATCTGAAGTTAAAAAAGTATTAAAAAAGCTTGATATCCATCCTGAACAACTGCCAAAAATAAAACTAGATGATCCAGTTGTAAAAGCTATAGAAGCTAAATCAGGGGATATTCTTAAGATAACCAGAAAAAGTCAGACTGCTGGAAAATTTGAAACATATCGTTTGGTTTTAGATTAATATTTAGATAATTTAACCACAAAAGTGAATTGGATATATACGAGAATAATACGAATAATTCCTTACCTTTATGCACCGATACATAAACTGTGTGTATTTATGAAATAATATATATAGTTGATATTGTGTCCAAACCACCACACCCAAACTTTTGGTGTTATGTAATGGAGGGGTATGGATTGTTTTTGGAGGAATTTAATGGTAAAAAATGCTTGGGGACTTGTTGACACCTTTTTTGATGAATACAAACTGGTTGACCATCATATAAAATCATATAATGACTTTGTAAACCATCGAATACAGGACATAATTGACATAACCGAACCAATAGTTCTGGAACAGGGAGAATACTGCATACAAACTGGTAAAGTGGAGATAAAGAAACCCTACATTAAAGAAGCAGATGGATCAAAAAGTAAAGTTTTTCCAACAGAAGCCCGACTGAGAAATCTAACTTACTCGGCCCACATGTACATGGACATGGCTTTGAGTAAGGGTGAAGAAGAACCACAACTGGAAAAGGTGTATATTGGTGAACTTCCAGTTATGCTCAAATCCAATATTTGCCACTTAAATGGATTAGGATATCATGAACTTGAAAAAAATGGAGAAGATCCTCAGGATCCAGGAGGATACTTCATTGTAAATGGTTCAGAAAGAGCCATTGTAACCATGGAAGAGATTGCACCTAACAAGATAATTCTGGAAAGAATAGGTGAAAAAGAAGACCGCAGGGCAAGAGCCATTGTAACATCGATTAAAAGTGGTTTCAGAGCAAGAATCACTCTCGAATATCGTAAACCACGCAAAAAAGGAGTGTTTTTAAGAATATCATTCCCTTATGTGCCGGGAGAAATACCATTAGTGGTTCTTCTACGTGCATTGGGTCTTGAAAAAGATGTTGATCTGGTTAGCAGCGTTTCCGAAGAAAATGATGTACAATTCTTACTTATCGATGATATTCAAACATCAGAGATTACTACAACCTATGATGCTATCAAATACATAGGTAACAGAGTAGCTAAAGGAATGACTGAGGAATACAGAATAAAAAGAGCAGAAGACGTCATAGATCGATATTTATTACCTCATATGGGTGTAGAGTCTGATAAAAGGGCTGAAAAAGCCACATACTTAGCTGAAATGACAGAAATGCTTCTCCAAGTTATTTTTGATGAACGCGACCCACATGATAAGGATCATTATGCCAACAAACGATTACGCGTATCTGGAGATTTAATGGAAGATTTGTTCCGAGTTGCATTTACCAGTTTAACCCGTGACATGACCTATCAACTTGAACGGAGTTTAGCAAGAGGTAAAGAACCATCAGTTAAGCAAGCTGTACGTTCTGATGTTCTAACTGAGAACATTAAACATGCTATTGCCACTGGAAACTGGGTTGGGGGACGGGCAGGAGTAAGTCAGTTACTCGATCGTACTAGTTACATGGGAACTCTTTCACACCTTAAACGTGTTGTATCTCCATTATCAAGGAGCCAACCACACTTTGAAGCTCGTGATTTGCATCCAACTCAATTTGGGAAGATATGCCCCAACGAAACTCCAGAGGGACCCAACTGTGGTTTGGTAAAAAACTTGGCTATACTTGCCAAAATATCTGAGGGTTCGGATCCAGATGAACTAGAAGCAGTCATTAAAAAAGTTAAAGGAATTAACCTTATTTAATATATTAAAAAAACGATACTATTGGGAGTTTAAATTTATTTTAATATGAAAAGCCAGTTACTGGGGGACAATTTGTGAAAAAATGCAAGGTTTATACTAATGGAAAGCTTATTGGAACTTGTGACGATCCTGAGGGGTTCATGGAGGAGATGAGACAGAAAAGGAGATCTGGCGAAGTTTCCCATGAGATGAATATCACTCATTACCCTGAAAACAATGAAATATATGTATTCAACGATCCTGGAAGAACCCGAAGACCGCTAATAGTTGTGGAAAACGGCGGGTCACTCCTAACAGATGAACATGTGCAGAAAATAGCTGATGGAGAAATAACATGGCAAAATCTGATAAATGAAGGAATAATTGAATACTTGGATGCTGAAGAAGAAGAAAATACCTACATTGCAATGTTTGCAGATGAAATCAATGAATATCACACCCATCTAGAAATAGACCCCGCTACCATGCTGGGAATATGTGCCGGGATCATACCCTACGCCAATCATAACTCCTCCCCCCGTAACACTATGGAAGCAGGAATGACCAAACAAGCGCTGGGACTTTACGTTTCCAACTACAATTTAAGAACAGATACTCGTGCACACTTATTACACCAACCACAAGTTCCTATTGTTAAAACCAGAAGTATGGACGCCACCCAATACGATAAACGACCCTCTGGTCAGAATTTTGTAGTAGGAGTTATGTCCTATGAAGGTTACAATATGGAAGATGCTCTTATACTTAACAAAGCCTCAATTGAACGAGGATTGGCTCGATCATCTTTTTTCAGATCCTACGAAGCTTCTGAGCGGAGATATCCTGGAGGGCAGGAAGATAAATTTGAAGTACCAGAAAACATGGTACGCGGCTACAGATCTGAAGAAGTGTACCGCAATTTAGATGAAGATGGAATAGTCAACCCTGAAGTCGAAGTAAAATCTGGTGATGTTCTTATTGGAAAAACATCCCCGCCACGTTTTTTAGAAGAAATCGATGAATTCGGAACAGTAGCTGAGCGAAGAAGAGAAACATCAGTCACTGTGCGACACGGGGAACACGGAGTAGTAGATGCAGTTCTGCTAACTGAAACAGTTGAAGGGAGTAAATTGGCTAAAATAAGAGTAAGAGACCAGAGGCAACCAGAATTCGGCGATAAATTCGCGTCTAGACACGGGCAAAAAGGAGTCATCGGTCTTATTGTTCCTCAGGAAAACATGCCTTTCACTTCTGAAGGAGTAGTACCTGATTTAATCATAAATCCTCATGCTATTCCATCTAGGATGTCAGTCGGACAAGTATTGGAGATGTTAGCTGGTAAAGCAGGTTGTATGGAAGGACAACGTATGGATGGAACACCATTCAGTGGAAACCACGAACATGAAATAATGGATCTTTTAAAAGCAAATGGATTTGAAACTGCTGGCCGGGAATCCTTGCACAATGGAATTACAGGGGAAAGAATTGAAGCTGAGATATTTGTGGGAGTGGCTTACTATCAGAAATTACACCACATGACTTCAGATAAAGTATACGCCCGATCAAGGGGTCCGGTACAAGTTCTAACCAGACAACCAACGGAGGGAAGAGCTCGAGAAGGTGGTCTCAGATTCGGAGAAATGGAAAGAGACTGTTTAATCGCACATGGTGCTGCATTAGCTCTTAAAGAAAGGTTATTGGATGAATCTGATAAATATGAGGCTATAATATGTGGTGAATGTGGAATGGTGGCCATATATGACCGTATTAGGGATAAAAAATATTGTCCAATTTGTGGAGACTCAGACAGTTTCCCAGTTGAAATATCATACGCATTCAAACTATTATTGGACGAACTCAAGAGTTTATGTATATTCCCTAAACTAGTTCTTGAGGATAAAGCCTGATAATTAATATCTAACAAAAGAAGGGTCTTATAAAAATATAAACAGAGGAGAGAGTGAGTTTGAAAGGAATTTTAAAGAAGATCGCACAGATCAACTTTGGCCTGCTATCGCCGGAAAATATCCGGAGAATGTCCGTAACCAAAATCGTGACCCCAGATACCTACGATGAAGATGGATACCCCATAGAAGCGGGTCTCATGGACCCAAGACTGGGAGTTATTGACCCAGGATTAAGATGCCGATCATGTGGTTCAAAAGGAGGGGACTGTCAAGGACATTTTGGTCACATTAACTTGGCTCGACCTGTGGTCCACGTAGGATTTGCAGATACAATTCATAAAATTTTACGTTCAACATGCAGCGAATGTGGAAAAGCTCTTTTAACAGAAACTGAGAGAATTGATTTCAAAGAAAGAATTGAATCCCGTTTGCAGAATGAAGAAAGTATAACTTCATTAGTGAAGGAAGTTTACACCACTGCCCGCCGAGATAAATGCCCAGACTGTGAAACTGAACAGGAAGATGTTAAAATTGACAAACCTGTTTCAATTGTTGAAGGAAACTACAAACTCACCCCTAGTGAAGTGAGAGAACGTCTGGAAAAAATCCCAGAAGAAGATTACACCTTCTTGGGAATAAATTCTAAGGTGGCACGACCAGAATGGATGGTACTTACTGTACTGCCAGTACCACCAGTAACCGTAAGGCCTTCTATTACTTTAGAAACTGGTGAAAGGTCAGAAGATGACTTAACTCACAAATTAGTTGATATATTACGAATTAATCAGCGTTTAAAGGAAAATATGGAGGCAGGTGCTCCACAACTAATCGTTGAAGATTTATGGGAACTGTTACAATATCATGTTACTACTTATTTTGATAATGAAGCTTCTGGAGTTCCACCAGCTAGACACAGATCAGGAAGGCCATTAAAAACTCTTGCCCAGCGTTTAAAAGGTAAAGAAGGTCGTTTCAGAAGTAATCTCTCAGGTAAGAGGGTAAATTTCTCAGCAAGGACAGTAATATCTCCGGACCCAAATATAAGTATCAATGAAGTAGGTGTTCCACACATGATAGCCACAGAGGTCACAGTACCCATATATATCACTGAATGGAACATGGAAGAAATGAAAAAATACATCATGAATGGTCCTAATAAGCATCCGGGGGCTAACTATGTCATACGTCCTGATGAAAGGAAGATCAGAGTGTATGATGAGACCAAAGAATCAATTATTGAGAAATTAGAGCCAGGATTCATAGTAGAGAGACACTTAATGGATGGAGATATTGTTTTATTCAACAGACAACCATCTTTGCACAGAATGTCCATGATGGCTCACGAAGTAAAAGTATTACCCCATAAAACATTCAGACTCAACCTTTGTGTTTGTCCACCATACAACGCTGACTTTGACGGAGATGAAATGAACATGCACGTTTTCCAAACAGAGGAATCGCGTGCCGAGGCTAAATCTCTCATGAGAGTCCAGGAACACATATTATCACCGCGTTTTGGTGGACCCATAATTGGAGGAATACATGATCATATATCTGGAGCATACTTACTCACTAGGGAGGGATCCAATTTCGATGAGGAGGAAGTGTTCCAAATGATTAAAAAATCCCAGTTACCATTACCAAAACCTAAAAATAAAAAATGGACTGGTAAAGAAGTTTTCAGTTTACTCCTTCCCTCAGATCTTAACATGGTATACCGGGCAGAGATATGCCGTAAATGTGATGAATGCCTTCGTGAAGAATGTAAAAATGATGCTTATGTTATCATAGAAAATGGAGAATTGATTTTTGGAGCAATCGATGAAAAAGCTTATGGTGCATTTTCAGGCAAAATATTGGACTCAATTGTAAAAGAGTATGGTACTGACCGGGCCAGACAATTCCTAGATTCAGCCACCAAACTGGCTATCTCTGGGATAATGAAACGTGGATTTACCACCAGTACTGCTGATGAAGAAATACCTCAAGAAGCAAAAGATCGTATCGAAGAACTCCTTTCTAAGGCTGAAAAAAAGGTGGAAATGTTAATTGAAGCTTACCGTGATGATGAACTGGAAGCACTACCTGGCCGTAGTCTCCGAGAAACATTGGAAATGAAGATCATGCAAGTCTTAGGAGAAGCCAGGGATAAATCAGGAGAAATAGCTGAAAGCTACTTTGGGATGGATAATGATGCGGTCATAATGGCCTTAACTGGTGCTAGGGGATCCATGCTTAACTTAACTCAGATCGCAGCATGTGTAGGCCAACAATCTGTTCGTGGTGGTCGAATAGAGAGAGGTTACAGTAAAAGAACTCTACCTCACTTCCAAGAAGGCGACCTCGGTGCAAAAGCCAGTGGTTTTGTTCGTTCTAGTTATAAAGCAGGCCTTGACCCCTTGGAATTCTTCTTCCATGCTATGGGGGGGCGTGAAGGGTTAGTGGACACAGCTATACGTACAGCTCAGAGTGGTTACATGCAACGTAGACTGGTCAATGCACTGCAAGATCTCTCTGTCAGTACTGATGGAACTGTACGGGATAACCGGGGCGTAGTTATACAAACACACTACGGTGAAGATGGAATAGACCCTGCAAAAAGTGACTATGGAAAAGTTGCCGATATCGACAGATTAATTGAAGAAATGAGAATTAAAGCCAAATCAAGTAAATAATCAATCAAAAGTAGATTGATGATTAAACAAACAATATAATAGGATTAACTCACATATGGATTCAGGTGGTTTTGTGGATATAAAAAAAGTTGAAAAGGTGGCCAAAAAGAAAAAAGCCATATTTCCAGAAAAACTCATCCAAGAAATAGCTGAAGCAGCCAAAAAACATGATTTGGATGATAAAGAACTGGAAAAATTGGTTCAAGAAATCAAAAAGGCCTACATAAGGTCGGAAGTCGAGTCTGGTGAGGCGGTGGGTACAGTTGCTGCCCAGTCAGTGGGAGAACCAGGTACTCAGATGACCATGCGTACCTTTCACTATGCAGGAGTGGCAGAACTTAATGTGACCCTAGGATTACCACGATTAATTGAGATTGTGGATGCACGTAAGAAAATATCCACACCAACTATGGCAATATACTTTGATGAAGAAAATGCAAGTGATGAAGAGTTCGTAAGAACCATAGCTAATAGAATAGGTAAAATAACTCTTAATGACATCCTCAATGACTTAAATGTAAACTATGCAAATATGAACATGAGCATAGAGATAGATGAAGATCAAGTTAAGGAGAAACGACTTGACTATGGTGAGGTTATTGCCAAGATAGAGAAAACTTTTAAAAGTGTAGAAATAAATAACAACTTACTCAGTTTTGAACCTAAAATTACTGATCCTAAACATGCAATTAGGGAACTCCGACTTTTAGCTGATAAGGTTCGCGATCTCCAGATAAGTGGAATTAAGAACATAGGGAAGGTAGTGATCCGTAAAGAAGGGCAAGAATGGGTCATTCATACTGAAGGTTCAAATTTAGGGGCAGTTCTGAAAATGGATGGCGTGGATCGAGTTAGAACAACCACCAATGACATACACGAGGTGGAAAAAGTTCTGGGAATAGAAGCCGCTCGAAATGCCATTATTCACGAAGCCCAAACAACTATGGAAGAACAAGGACTCACTGTAGATGTGCGACACATCATGCTGGTGGCTGATATGATGACTTCTGACGGAATAGTCAAATCCATTGGCCGTCATGGAATCAGTGGAGAAAAGGCAAGCGTTTTAGCCAGAGCATCATTTGAAGAAACGGGTAAACATCTTCTCCGGGCCAGCATTAGGGGTGAGATAGACCATCTTACCGGAATAATAGAAAATATTATTATCGGGCAGCCAATACCACTGGGAACAGGATCAGTTGGCGTCATCATGAATGATAAATAGGAGGCAGTCGATGGACGTAGATAGAGGAATTAGAGTAGCAGTAGACACAGGAAATGTCACACTGGGATCCAGCAAAACAATCCAAGCCTTGAAGTTTGGTAAAGGGAAACTAGTCATTATCGCAGAAAATTGCCCACAAGAGGTAACAGAAGATGTGATGCAGTACTCCCAATTATCAGAGATTCCAGTTTACACTTTCCAAGGCAGTAGCGTTGACTTAGGGTCAGTGTGTGGAAAACCATTCACTGTAGCTGCCATGGTAGTAACCGATCCTGGAGATTCCACCATATTAGAAATAGTGGGGTAAGACTGTGACCATCAAATTCAGCACCCATGAAATAAGGTATATAGCCCTCTTTGAGAGCATGACTGGGGCAACAGTTAAAGATTGCTTGGTGGATGATGAAAATGGCAAGATCACATTTTTGGTTAAAAGAGGAGATATGGGTCTGGCCATAGGAAAAAAAGGAAGCACTGTCGCAAAGGTGCAGAAAACTGTAGACAAGGGTGTGGAGGTAATTGAACACTCTGACGACCCTGTAGAATTTATAGCTAATTTGGTAGCTCCTGCCAAAATAAGAAGCATAAGAATACTTCAAAAAGAAAACGGAGAGAAAATCGCCACTATTGAGGCTGATTCAAGAAATAAAAGAACTGCTATTGGAAAAGGTGGGCAAAATATAGAAAGAGCCCGAATACTGGCCAAAAGGCAGCACAATATAAATAATATAGTTATTAAATAGTAAAAACCGGCAACGATCTAATTTTACTGATCAACAAATCCCTGATCCAGGGAAACACCCAACAAAAGGACTGATCAGGGAATAGTCATCGTATTAATGTTAACAAGGAGGAATTCCATTGCCAGGATTATTTGCAGCAAAAAAGCTTAAAAAAAACCGACAAAACTTTCGGTGGAAAGACACAGAATATAAGAGAAAAGCATTGGGGCTGGATGTGAAGGCTGACCCTCTAGAAGGTGCACCCCAAGCACGGGGGATCGTCATTGAAAAAGTAGGAATTGAAGCCAAACAGCCAAACTCTGCCATTAGAAAATGTGTAAGAGTGCAACTCATCAAAAATGGTAAACAGATAACAGCATTCGCCCCTGGAGACGGGGCTATAGGATTCATAGATGAACATGACGAAGTAGTTATCGAAGGAGTTGGCGGATCATCTGGAAGATCTGTGGGAGATATCCCCGGAGTTCGTTGGAAAGTTAGTAAGGTGAACAACGTAGCCCTAGAAGAAATGGTTAAGGGTAAAATCGAAAAACCAGTAAGATAAGTGAGGTCATGATATGAGCTTCAAAGTATTTGACAATTGGGAACTGGACGAAGTCAAGGTAGAAGACCTGGGACTGGTCAATTATGTCTGTTTGGACGAGATAATGGTTCCTCACACTATGGGGAGGCACGTCAAGAGACAGTTCGCCAAATCAAGAGTATCTATTGTGGAAAGATTAATGAATAAGATCATGAGAACTGAAAGGAACTCAGGTAAGAAAAATAAGGCTTATAACATCGTAAAAGAAGCTTTTACGGTTATAAATAAACGCACCAAAGAAAATCCAATCCAAATCTTGGTAAAAGCTGTCGAAAATGCTGCACCTCGTGAAGAAACTACTCGTATTAAATACGGTGGAATTGGTTATCAAGTAGCAGTGGACATAGCACCCCAGCGTCGAGTAGACCTTGCAATTGGTTTCATAACAAAGGGAGCACTCCAGTCAGCTTTCAAAAGGAAAAAATCTGCTGGAGAATGCTTGGCAGAAGAACTCATGTTGGCAGCAGAAGCAGACACCCGGAGTTTTTCTGTAGGTAAAAAGGAGGAAAAAGAGCGAGTGGCCAGATCAGCCCACTAAGTTGGTTAGCCATAAACTCAACCTATTTATTTTATCTTAAAATTTATTTTTAGGTGATTGTTTTGAGTAGACGTACTAGAATGATCAACAAGATCAAAGAATTGATGTACGAACCGGATTACATCCGGAACATCGGAATTGTGGCCCATATTGACCACGGAAAAACAACCTTATCAGATAACTTACTGGCAGGCGCAGGTATGATTTCATCAGAATTGGCTGGAGACCAGTTATATCTTGACTTTGATGAACAAGAACAAGCCAGGGGGATCACCATCGACGCGGCAAACGTGTCTATGGTGCACAAATACAAGGATGATCAATACCTAATCAACCTCATCGACACACCAGGTCACGTTGACTTTGGTGGGGATGTAACACGTGCTATGAGAGCGGTGGATGGTGCTGTTGTAGTTGTTTGTGCTGTAGAAGGAATCATGCCTCAAACTGAAACTGTGCTGCGTCAAGCCCTTAAGGAAAATGTGAAGCCAGTGCTGTTCATTAACAAGGTTGATAGGTTAATAAATGAACTGAAATTGGACCCTCAGGAACTGCAGCAAAGATTTATCAAAGTTATTGCTAATGCTAATAAATTAATCAGTAATATGGCTCCTAAGGAACTTAAAAAAGAATGGCAAGTAAAAGTCGAAGATGGGAGCGTAGCATTCGGATCTGCATATCATAACTGGGCAATTAACATGGACATTATGCAAAAAACTGGCATTAACTTCAAAGACATTCTTGACTACTGTAATAATGAAAACCAGAAAGAATTAGCCCAAAAAGTACCGTTATCTGAAGTATTGCTGGGAATGGTAGTAGAGCACTTACCAAGTCCTAACAAAGCCCAGCCTTACAGGGTGCCCAGCATCTGGTCCGGAGACATTGAAAGTGCAGAAGGGCAGGGAATGCTTAAAACAGACCCAGATGGACCACTCGCTGTTATGGTTACTGATGTGAGCATAGACAAACATGCAGGGGAAATAGCCACTGGACGAGTGTATGGAGGGACACTGGAAAAGGGAAGCGAAATATTCATGGTAGGTAGTCATGGAAAAGCACGAACCCAGCAAGTAGGAGTCTATTTCGGACCAGAACGAGTGAACACTGACAGAGTACCTGCAGGAAACATCGTAGCCATCACTGGGGCGCGAAACGCTGTTGCCGGGGAAACCATTTGTGACATGGACCGTAAAATTGATGCCTTTGAAGGATTAGAACATATTTCAGAACCAGTAGTCACTGTTGCTGTTGAAGCTAAAAATACCAAAGACTTACCCAAACTCATTGAAGTGTTAAGGCAAGTTGGGAAGGAAGATCCGACTGTCAAGATGCAAATCAATGAAGAAACTGGCGAACACTTGGTTGCTGGAATGGGTGAACTTCACTTGGAAATCATAGCCTATCGTATTAATGATAAAGGTGTGGAAATTGAAACCTCGGAACCCATTGTGGTGTACCGGGAGACCATTGCCGGAACAGCCGGACCAGTGGAAGGAAAATCACCAAACAAACACAACCGTTTCTATATAGAAATAGAACCATTAGACGAACCAGTTTATCAAGCAATTGTTGATGGGGATATTAAGGAAGGTCGAGTTAAAGGGAAAGAATTAATCCCCAAATTCCAAGAATATGGATTACCCAAAGAACAAGCTCGAAAAGTCTGGGATGTATATGACAAGAGCATATTCGTAAACATGACCCGAGGTATACAGTACTTGGATGAGATCAAAGAATTACTATTGGAAGGATTTGAAAGTGCAATGGATGACGGACCCATAGCTAAAGAAAAAGTCATGGGAATCAAGATCAAACTCATGGATGCAAAGATACACGAAGATGCCGTGCACAGAGGGCCAGCACAAGTACTGCCAGCTATAAGAAAAGCAGTTTATGGAGCAATAATGATGGCTGAACCTGCACTACTCGAACCTATACAGAAGGTATTTATCAACACACCCCAGGATTATATGGGATCAGCCACTCGTGAGATCCAGAATAGACGAGGTCAGATTTTGGACATGGGCCAAGAAGGAGACATGTCGACAGTGGAATCAAAGGTACCTGTGGCTGAAATGTTTGGATTTGCAGGAGATATACGTTCAGCAACAGAAGGCCGGTGTCTCTGGTCAACAGAGAATGCAGGGTTCGAAAAACTTCCACGTGAACTTCAAAATACCATAGTACGTGAGATCAGGCAACGTAAAGGATTATCTGATCAGCCTTATGGTCCTGAACATTATTTGGGATAAAAAAAATCTAATATTTAGCACTTATTATTGATACCCCTTAATTTTTTTGGGTTGTATTCTCTACATTGAGAATACCATAAAAATCTGGATAAAATATAACCATAACTTGACATGGTCAATCCAGATCAAAAATGTTGTACTGGTTACTTTAAATAGTGGAACCAATAAATTCAACCAGTACGCTTAGTAAACTCTCTAAATAATCATTGTAAGAGAATTATTATTGGAGGAATAATTATGGCTAAAGGAAAAGAACACATGAATTTGGCGTTTATTGGACACGTAGACCATGGTAAATCCACTTTAGTGGGGCACCTGTTACTACAGTCTGGATCTATCGCTGAACAACAGTTATCTGAAGGAGAAAACAAGTTTAGATTTGTTATGGATAAATTATCCGAAGAAAGAGATAGGGGAGTGACCATAGACTTGGCACATGCCCGATTTGACACTCCCAAATTTGAATTTACCATTGTGGATTGCCCAGGTCACCGTGACTTTGTTAAAAACATGATCACTGGTGCCTCACAAGCAGATGCTGCAGTTCTCGTGGTAGCAGTTGATGATGGTGTAATGCCTCAGACCAAGGAACACGCATTCCTTGCTAGAACCTTAGGAATTAACCAACTCATCATTGGTATCAACAAGATGGACTTAGTAGATTACAGTGAAGAAAAATTCAATGAACTTAAAGAAGAAATTTCTGAATTAGTTAAAACTGTAGCTTACAAACCAAGTGACATTAACTTCATACCTCTATCTGCATTTGAAGGGGATAATATAGCTGAATCATCTCCTAACACTCCTTGGTATAAAGGACCAAGTCTAATTAAAGCGTTGGATGAATTCACTGCACCTGAAAAACCTACTGACTTACCATTACGGGTTCCAGTACAGGATGTTTACTCCATCACTGGTGTGGGAACCGTGCCTGTGGGCCGGATTGAAACTGGAGTTATGAAAAAAGGCGACAATGTAATTTTTGAACCACCGGGGGCAAGTGGGGAAGTTAAATCTATTGAAATGCACCATGAAATGCTGGATAAAGCAGAACCAGGTGATAACGTAGGATTCAACGTTCGTGGCGTAGGTAAAAATGATATTCGGCGTGGTGACGTTGCCGGACACACTGACAATGCTCCAACTGTTGCTAAGGAGTTCACAGCACAGATTGTAGTTCTGCAGCACCCGGGTGTTATTACTGTAGGTTACACTCCTGTGTTCCACTGTCACACTGCTCAAGTTGCTTGTACCTTTTTGGAACTCCAGAAAAAACTGGATCCTGCAACTGGTCAGGTTAAAGAAGAAAACCCAGACTTCTTGAAAACTGGGGATGCTGCATTTGTAGTGGTTAAACCTACCAAGCCAATGGTCATTGAGAAGATCAAGGACATACCACACATGGGGCGGTTTGCTATCCGTGATATGGGTCAGACTGTTGCTGCTGGTATGTGTATTGATTTAGTGCCAGCAAAATAAAGATGGCATAAATTTTATTGAAGGTAGACTGGATCCATACCAGTTTACACTACCTTCTCTTTCTTTTTAATGGAGGAATCGAGTAATGAACAAAGCTAGAATCAAACTCACCGGCACCGACCCAGAGAAACTGGCCTATGTCTGTGACCAACTAAAGAGGATCGCAGAAAGGACTGGTGTAGATCTCTCAGGACCAATACCACTACCCACCAAGAAATTAGTAGTACCCACCCGGAAATCACCTGATGGTGAAGGAAAAGCAACATGGGAAAAATGGGAATTACGAATCCACAAAAGACTGGTGGGAATCGAAGCCGATGAAAGGGCAATGAGACAAGTTATGAAAGTCAATGTGCCTGACAATGTGAGCATAGAAATAGAACTACGCAGTTAAATCAAAAACACTAATCACAGCTGAAAACAACAGCTTAAAAAAATTATTCTCATATTTTATCTCTCTTTTTTCAATAAGACGAAATATATCATTTGCCAAACTTAACCTTTAAAAAGAATCAAAATGAACTAAGATGCCGGGATAGCCTAGCCAGGTAAGGCGCGGGACTTGAGATCCCGTGGAGCATGGCTCCTCCAGGGTTCAAATCCCTGTCCCGGCGTATATATATTTATTATTCTTATTTTTCTTAGATTAACGAAAAGAAATCTTTTTCAAAGTATCTCATTATATAATGGATTACAATTTTACATATGAAAATTTACTTTTTTCATATTTGTTTCATGGAGGAGTTCAGGCCGGCCCCCCAGGATTATTAGAGGCTCGGCCGACCCTACAAAGTAGTTAATGGAATTTGTGTTCATGTTGTTTTAAGTGTTTACAGATGTTTTTGGATCTTTTTCGTTGATTGGGATGTTTTGCAATTCTACTATTAATGTTTCTTCTTCAAGAGCTCCACAATCGTTGATAACGCATTCTTTAATTTTTGATTGGATATTATTGGCATTTTCTACATCCACCATATCTATTAACTCCACTTGTTCTTGGAACCGTTGTATGGCTTCAGGGGGGATGTTTTCTATGAATGGAATGGCTCCAGTTGCATTAATTATCTTTCCTTTTTCAGGGTCAACACCGTTGGTGTGAAGTGATTTAATACTTTGGCCTGTAATATGTCCCATCACTTCGGCTCCACATACTAACAAAAATCTAAGGTTAGGATTAGAGATTATATTTCCAACAACTTTTTCTATACCTAAATTTTCAGTATGTAGGGGTCCAGATATGCTTGCACCTGCTTTGATAGGTAAATCTTCCATATGAGATCCAAGAGTAACTACCGCAACGGCACTTTCTACATCACCAACTACGTAGTCACCCACTATTTGCGGCCATTCTTGACTCACGGATTTTTTTTCCACCATTATTGACACCTCATATTTACTATCAGTTAATTTTTAACTATTAGTTAATATTTAAATTGTAGTTAAACTGATATAAAGGTTTCTATGTAATAAAAAAAATCATAAAAAAATAATTTTATAACTATCCATTTAAGATGATTCTTGGTATTAAATCAATAGAATTCCCTTTTGATGGGTCGAGTGCTTATTTTTTAAGATCATTAAAGCAATTTTTTTAAGCAATCATATCACATATACTATTGAGATAAAAAGGTGAAGTTGCCATGTCTATTACTTCTAGAAGGGAACGGGAAAAACAAAAACGACAAAATGATATTATTAATGCTGCTGAGAAGGTTTTTTTCGCAAAAGGGTACGATAATGTAACCATGGAAGAAATAGCCAATGAAGCAGAAGTTAACAAAGCACTTCTCTACTATTATTTTAAGAACAAAGAAGCTTTATTTTTTGCAGTGAATCTCTACGGGGTTAAAATATTATATGAAATGTATGTGGAATGCTCAAATCTTGATATTGATGGTTATGGTAAAGTAATGTCAATGATACAAGCTCTTTATGAATTTTCCAAAGAACATCCGGATTATTTCCGTATTTACTGTTACACTGGAACTGAAAGGTTCCAGATGAGTGATAATGAAGATGCACAAAAAATTGTGGACTTACGAACTGGGATGTGGAGACTTATGGTTGAGGCGATAATTGCTGGAATTCAAGATGGAACCATCCGCAATGATCTGGATCCTGTGGAAATGTCCATATACATCAATACTTTAGCTATAAATTCACTTAACCTTGAATTTACTTTTAAAATGGTGTTGGATGCTAGGAAAATTTCATCGGATAACTTCTGGGAAGACTTAGCACGTTTTATTGAACCTTCACTCAAACCATAAAGGAAGTTTCAGCGGCAGGAATATTTCAAAAAAAGATTTGTCAATAGCTAGTGCAATGATTTAAAGTGTTTTAGAATATTGTATGCAAAAATGATTTTTTTTCTCAATTTTCATAATCAATAACCAATTTTTTCTTCCTTATTTACATATCAAACGATTCATTTATTGTAAATATTCATAATAGATAAATTTTCAAATCTTTGGAGGGCACGGTTTTGGAAGTGCTAACACCGCATAATAATCTTAGAAATAAAGCTGAAGAGGCCACATATTCATGATAATTTAATTTAAATTAGTAAATAGAATAATTGTGTATAAAACTAAAAATTTTTGATTACTTAAGCACGATCCAATGTAACCTCAATATCCAATTTTGATTCAAGGTCGTCAATGTTGACTCCTAATGTAGTGAAAACATCCCAAACTTCATATAGTGCGAGTTGCATTAATTCCAATTCTAATCTTTGAACATCACTAGATCTAAAGCGAGTCAGCAAGCCACCATCATCATATTCTGCAAAAATCTTTATACTTCCTTCCAGTTCTTTTTCATCAAAAAAGACCAAAACATTAACCCATGTAATTTTTTCATGGGACAATGAAGAATTCATAATTCTTTCCACAATTTGTGTTTCTATTTCTTCAACATCTTCATCCAGTATTGTTCTATCAAAATTCTGTAAAATTTGTTCAACATCATCCTCTTGAACATCTTTTAAATTGAACTTTTCCATTAATGCAGACCTATCAATTGTTTCTGATTCTTCAGTTTCTCCAGTACTACTATTTTCAACCAATTCTTCATCTAAAACTTTGCTTACACTAGCATCAGGAAGATCAATTTTCTCTGAAAAAGTGCTTGTACTCTTGTTTTCCTGGAGTTTTAACCGTTCTCTATATTTTTGTCTGATTTGTTCTTTTTCTTTGGCTTCTTGTATTTGTGCTTCTTGTATGAGAGCTTCTCTTTCCGGGTTAGTGTGGGTGGTTTTGGTTTTTAGTTGACCTTCTTTTTTTCTTTTTTTATATTTTTGTCTGATTTGTTCTTTTTCTTTGGCTTCTTGTATTTGTGCTTCTTGTATGAGAGCTTGCCTTTCTAAGTCGACGATTCTAGTGTATTTGCCCTGTTTTCGCTGTTTTCTATATTTTTCTCTGATCTGCTCAATTTCGTTTTTTTCTTTTTTAACAGCCTCTCTACGCAGAACTTCTAATTCTACAGTACTCATCTTTTAGTTTCCCTCATAAGATTTTACATGGAGTTTGCACTGGATTTAAAGATATAAATCTTGTAAATCAGTTTTTTTATCGAAATAAAATTACCATGTTTATGCTCTAAATATTGTTGAGAAGCTCTATAAATCTTTTTATCCCATCTAATTGGTTTATTTTCCTTTTTTATGAATAACAGTAGCTAACAACAAAATTGTGTTCAGATAATTTTCATAAATGTAATTATAAAATAATGCAAAAAAAAAAATATACTTGAGCAAAGTTGTGGTATGTTCTTGGAACGCGAGTAAATAGTTCTACTTAAAACTTTCTATAATAATTATCCTTATTTTAATTTAATTTTTGAACTGGTAAATTGGGTAATATAATGGGCATGATATTATATTTTGCGAAGAACATTTTTGGGAAACCCTACAAAATCATGAAAATCAGCATCATGGTTGCTATAAGGATTGTGTTATTTTTTGGCACTGTAATTTGTAGATTTTTTCATGATTCATGCCTAAAATGTACAGATAATCACAACACATTTGAGTAAGTACTTAAATGGGTCATGTTTTTAAGGCTCTAAATCTCTTAATTATTTTATTTTTCCATTCATTGTTATGGTGATATTTTCGATTTTTATGTCTTTTTGAGCTTTTTCAAGGGCTCTTTTAACTATAACCTCTATACCTGAACAGCAGGGAACTTCCATGTGCACGATAGTAATGGATTTTATATCTTGCCTTTGAAAAATCTTCGTTAGCTTTTCAATATACCCATCAATAAATTTATCCAATTTAGGGCATAAAATTATTAGAATCTTACCTTTTAGGAATTTTTGATGAAAGTTAGGATAGGCAAATGGTGTGCAATCAGCAGCTATTAAAAGATCGGCATTTTTAAAAAAACGTGTATTCGGATTTAAAAGCTGTAGTTGGATTGGCCAATTCTGAAGTTGGGCTTGCAATATAACTGGTTCATCTGATCGTACTTCATTTTGGCTTAAATCTTGAATTGCTGAACCAGGACATCCACAAGCGAGAGGTTTCTCTTCATATTCAGGAACTTCAATATCGTTTTCTTTCAAAAATTCAATGGCTTCATTTACAAATTCTTCCTGCCCATGCTCCTGAAGATGTTGCAAGTGAGCTTTTATAACATTAGGCCCAGCTTTCACAATGTTTTTTATGACTTCACGTTCATCATATGGTTCAGCTTCCCTTCTTTCAACCTCTATAGCACCTTCCGGACATTCACCAATACAAGCTCCTAAACCATCACAGAATAGATCATTAATTAATCTGGCCTTACCATCAATAACTTGCAAAGCTCCCTCTGGACATCCAGTAACGCAAACACCACAACCATTGCATTTTTCTTCATTAATCTTGATTACATCTCTTTCCATAGAATTCACCATACAAAATTCAATTTTTGAAGAATTTTTTTTTTGATAGTATATTTTCAGTGTATAGAAAAAGGAAAATTAAATATTATTATGAGTTTTTTTCAGATTTAAATTTTAAATAACTGACTTAAAGTTAAGATAATCTTTCAACTTCTGCTTTGAGATGCTTAAGACAAGATTGGAGTAACATTTCCAAGTTTTCCTGCAACTTATCATGCATGTCATCACTCACCAAACCTTCCCATGATTCTTCAGTTCTAACAAACGTTTTGTTATCTGCAAAGTCAATTTTGCAGACATGGATGGCATTTAAACCCATCATTTTTCCAGTCCAAGCTAAAAGATGGGGTGGCTCAACATTCTGCAGTACGGATGTAATGTTTCCTAATCCCGCTTTCCATTGGAATTGTGTTCCAGATTCCAATTCACCATGAGCTAAACATTGTTTCACATCAGGGTTCCACTTAGGCCACCCTTCAAAATCGGTCAGGATCTTCCACACTGTCTCTTGATCTGCATCAATTTCGATTTCAGCTCTAGCCAGCACTGGTGCGTCTTTATTGATACTAACCATTTTTATCCCCCCATATATTATGTTAACTTACAACATATTAAAAGAACTATGTTGATTTTGGAAAAATATTTTATGGATAAATTGGAGTTTCATGGTCTGAAAAGTTGATAAATAACGTTACCGTAGTGCAACCTCTCATTTTATCTTTATATTATTTTAAAAAGTTTTTAAAGAAGTTAAGTCTGTGTTTATTTACAAAAAAAGTTAAACTCTTTATCAATAGTTGATAGATTTTGTAAGATTTCACTAAATATATCGTTGCACAAATTACAGATATAAAAACATTTTAGATTTTTCGATTAATTTTCCCAGTTATTTTTATCTTTAATTAAAATAAATCCTTTGAGGGAGAACTGTCTTCAACTTTCAGGATTTCAGTATAAAAATCCATGATTATGTTCTCTGATTATATTTTTCCCTTAAATCTTTTCATTTTTTAGATTTTGAAGATCATCTAAAGTAATTGAATACATTTTTATTTCTAGGTAAAGGTTTAGGGTTTTTTTTGACTTTGTAGCCCAAAGATACTCCAAAATGGACTTCATAATTCTCTGGAATATTAAATTTTTTCCTATTTTCAATTTTTAAGAAATGAAATTTAGCAAATCCTATCCAGCAAGACCCAATATCCATACTTTCTGCTGAAAGGAGCATGTTTTGCACTGCAGCAGAACAATCTGGTATTGGAGTGACTGCATCTTTCCGTGCAGAAACAATTATGACAGTTGGTGCTTTATGAAATATGTGGAGGTTTTCTGTTTGCCCCATTTGAGATATCCATTTTACATCCATTTGGCTCATCACTTCCTTCGCACCATCGTTGATTTGATTTATCAAATCCTTATCTTGAAGTATAGTGAAGTGCCATGGCTGGTCATTATGTCCGGTTGGGGCATGTATAGCTGATTCAAGTATTTTTTCTAGTTCTTCATCAGTTATCTGGGTTTCCTGGTATTCACGAACACTTCTCCTGTTTTTTATAGTTTCAATAACTTGGTTCATTTTTTGAACACCCTCCAACTTTTATTAGTTTTTTCATTTTCAGTAATTTTATGAAAACCATGAATAATATTATTCTGATTCTAATATGATTTTTACCCCATAAAATCAAAAAAAAAATGATCAATAAATACAAGAATTAAATAGGAAATATGTTAAGCAAGGTGGAAACATGGAAGTAGTAGAAAAAAGGATTGAAGAAAGTAAAGTTGCTTATATTCCGCATAAGGGGAGTTATGATAAGATTCCAGAACTTATGCAAGAAGTCGGGGAGTGGCTTTCAGAAAAAAATCTTCAAATGACTGGCAGAGTTTATGGGACTTACTTCAACAGCCCTGAAGATACTCCCACTGAAAATCTACAGTATGAAATCGGGTTTTCATTTGAAGGAACAACTATGCCTGAGGGTAAAATAGGCATTAAAGAAGTTCCAGAACATACTGTACTAACAGCTATGCACAAAGGGCCCTATACTGAAATCGGACCAGTAATTCATGCTGTGGCAGATTATGCAGTTAAAAATGGTTATGATATTGTCGGCCCAGTCACTGAAGTATATCTGAACAGTCCATTGGAAGTTCCAGAAAGCGAGCTTCTCACAGAAGTGCAGTTTCCAGTCATTAAATTGTAAAAAAAGTGATTTTTTTATTATTTTAAAACTTTTTGTGATTTACTGAAAACATCAAATTTTTATCTCTAATTAGCCAAAAATGATTTTTTTATCCGAAAAATGATATTTAACCATATGTGATTAAGTTCTTTAGCTAGTTCACATTTGGGTGTAATTTAGGCATAATTATTTATCTTCCGGATTAGAAAAAATAGATTAATTCTTCTTTACCCTTGAATCAAATTAAAGGAAATGAAAAGTACTGGTTTAATCGTGGCAAAAACGATTTATACAAAAAAGACATCAGTAGATGTAAACATCTCAAGAATTTATGATGATAACAACATTAAGAATTTCATTATCTATTAATAATATTAAAAATAATATTAACACTTGGTTCACTATTGTCTGAAGGGGACCAGGAGAAAAAATGCGAAATCTAGAAAAATTAAGTTCATTTAAAGAATACATTCCCAGAATAGTAGAACCCAGCTCAAAAAGTATTGCTTTGTTAGTTGACGGTCCGAACATGTTACGGAAAGAATTCAGTTTTGATCTGGATACTGTGCAAGAATTACTTGCAGATTTTGGGAAAATAAAGGTCGGCAAGGTGTTTCTCAACCAGTACGCCTCAGATAAGCTCATCGAAGCTATTGTTCGTCAGGGCATGTCTCCCATCATTGTTGCTGGAGATATTGATGTTCAAATGGCTGTGGAGGCATTTGAGGCTATTCATAACCCCAATATTGACGTGGTTGCGCTGATGACTCGTAATACTGATTTTTTACCACTAATTAACATTGCTAAAGAAAAAGGTAAAGAAACACTAGTAATAGGTGCTGAACCAGGTTTCAGCATTGCTTTGAAAAATTCAGCAGATAATACCATTTTATTGAAGAAACAACAACATCCCCACGGAGCAGTTTAAAAAAAGATATTTTTCATATTAAAATTATCGTTATCCTAATTATTACTTTTTTATTTTCATAGATAGTAATGTCATGTTTTTTTTTTACTTGCGTATTACTAAAAATATAAATATTTTATTCATAGGCAAACTGATGATGGATTAACAAAACAAGTTGTAATAGACTTTTTTTTTTGATAATCGCAAATCCCACAAATAAAGACCATTATTAACCTTTCCCTAACTTTTCGTGTCAATATATGTTTTCAAGGAAAATTAAACATTTATGGAGGCAATTGGGAATAGACCAGCAAGTTGGTCGTATACATGTTATGGCACTGGCTTTTTGATTAAAATAGGATTGAATAATTTCCCCAACACAGATTTTTTTTGGAAATTCACCATAATATGTGGGCCAACAAAGAAATAGGTTTAAATTATTACTAGTAACGAATGTTGTAAGCTGGTTTCAGAGAACTTGAAAATTGTAATTTCAAGAAAATGACTACTACGAAACTTAGGAAAATTTATATGCGTGTAGGTTCTATCTTTACGAGTCTATAAAAAAAAATTTATTAAACCTTGTTATAATTATTCACATAATTTAAAAGATAGTCGATTGAAATTTACAGTAACTAGGCTGAAAGACACAATAATTTGAGTTATTAACATACATAACTGATAATTAGGCGAATTTAAATCTTCTTATGTGGTAATGATAATTCCTAAAAGTGTGATTCTCCATGAGAACCATCATTGAAGAAGTTTAATGTGGATACTTTTTATCGAAGCATACATATGATTATGGGGATTTAAATGGTTATTATTGGTCTGAGAGGTGTTTTATAATGTACGTGGTTGTAATGGGTGGTGGGAGAGTAGGCTTGAACCTCGCCTCTTTCCTGATTGCTGATGGTCATGATGTTACCTTGATTGAAAATGACGAAAATTTATGTTCCAATGCAGCTGCTGAACTCGATGCTCTGGTTATTTGTGGTAATGGCACTGATACTAAAACTTTGGAAGAAGCTAACGTATCCAGTGCTGATGTTTTTGTTGCAGCCACTGGAAACGACGAAGCAAACCTCCTCGCTTGCATCTTAGTGAGGGAATGCAGGATCCCCAAAATTATTGCCAGAGTAAGTGAACCTAGTCATGCCGAGGCATTTAGAAAAGTAGGAATTGATTCAGTTATAAGCCCAGAAATCACCGCAGCCAGTTATGTAGAAAAATTAATAATCAGGCCAAAAATTGCTGATCTGGTGGTTATGGGAAGGGGTGATGCTGAATTACTTGATTTTAAATTGGAAAATAAAAAGGTGATTGGCCAGAAAATCGGCGATATTAGTCCCACTGAAGACTTTATAATCGTTGCAGTATATGAAAACAGCGATATAACCATTCCAAAACCAGATATTGTCCTAAAAGAGGGAATGAAGGTTTCTATTCTTGTTAAAACAAAAGCCGCCCGAGAAGTTATGAAACAATTCACAAGATAATAATGATTAACTAAATACCAGATCTAGTTTATATTTGAATTTTCTGGATATTAAATCTTAAGTTCGGATGATTTGATTAAGAAATTCCTTTTAGATAAAAGATTCTCACTACTTGTCTTTTAAATTGCCATATTAAAAAAATTAATTAGAATTAATCCATAAATTGATTTATAGTGGAAAATATTATGATATTGGTTACTGGTGCAACTGGTCACATAGGAAATGTCCTTGTACGAAAGTTAACATCTAAGGGAAAAATAGTAAGGGTGATAACCCTTCCTGGTGATGATAGTAAAGCACTCTCTGGATTGAATATTGAGCACATGGAAGGAAACATAACGGATTATGATTCAATTTTGCCTTTTTTTGATGGTGTAGATGTGGTGTTCCATCTGGCTGGGATGATTTCAATAATGCCTGGACAAGATGAGCTTCTCTATAAAGTTAATGTAGAGGGAACTCGTAATGTGGTTAAAGCATGCTTGGAGAAAAATATAAAGCGTTTAGTCTACACAAGTTCTGTTCATGCGCTGAGAGAACCTCCTCACGGAACCGAAATCAACGAAACATGTTCATTCCAACCAGAGTATTCCAGGGGTGGGTATGACCGTACCAAGGCTCTTGCATCATTAGAAGTACTTGAAGGTGTTAAAAAGGGTTTAAATTCAGTTATAGTATGTCCGAGTGGTGTTATAGGTCCTTATGATTACAATATATCTCAGATGGGGCAGTTAATATTAAATTATACTAATGGGGCAATGAAAGCCTATATCGATGGAGCCTATGACTTTGTTGATGTTCGAGACGTGGTCCAAGGACTAATACTAGCATGTCAGAATGGTAAAAACGGTGAAATTTACATATTATCTGGGGAAAAAATTACTGTAAAGGAACTCATGAAAACTTTGGAAGATATTACTAAAATAAGACGTCCTTGGCTAAAAATCCCCCATTGGTTGGCCAACACCGTTGGAAAAATAGCTCCAATATACTACAAAAGCCAAGACAACAAACCACTTTTCACTAGCTATTCTATGGAAGTGTTGTTGAGTAACTGCGACATAAACAATTCAAAAGCTAAAAAAGAATTAGGATACAATCCACGCCCCATTAAAGAGTCTGTTAAAGATTCTGTGCAATGGTTTATAGATAATCCTCCATTTTAACTTACTAACAATCTTTTTCAATTGCAATTTGGTTTATTTTTTTCTTTACCAAAATAACACATCGTTCTCCTTCTTCATCAAGTCTTGAAACTTTAGTAGGCTTTAAACCTTCACAGGCCACGATTTTAAGGACATTAATCGTTTCTGCAACTATAACTCCTTTCTGTTTTAATATTTTATCCACACAAGATGAATCACAACCATTCACGGCTAAAATGGGAAATTTTTTTATAATCTCACCGAAACCTTCTTTATCTGCTGATGTGGCGCCCATACATATAGAAATTAGCTTATCTGATTTTTCAACCATGTCGGAACAAACCACTCTTGTGATAAGGCCATGAGGGCTCATCCCACTACAGGGAGCCAGGGCTAACTTTTTTTCTTTCATATTATTACTCCACTCCATTAATCAACAACTATGAGAACAAAGAAATTAATTCAATCCATGTCTTTCCAACTGTTTTTTCAATATTTTTCTACTGTTTGAAGTTCCATGTCCCGGCAAAAAAACTTTACAACCAGTTTTCAGAAGTTTTTCCCAGCTTTGGATCATAGTGGGCACATCATCGGCAAATGGGGGGAATATAGACCAACTGAATACTCCAAACATGGCATCACCAACCAGTGCAATCTCTCCATCCACAATCAAACTCATTGACCCTTTTGTATGGCCGGGGGTATGAATCAAGTAACAGTTGGGACTCAGAAAATAATAATCATCCACCAAAATGTCAGGAAAAATTTTTTCATAACTGGAAAGTCTATTGAGTTTCCTACCCACGCCCGCAATAATTCGAGTTAGAATGTTAGTTCCTTTGGGAATGAGAGAGTTTCCCTGCCTTAAAATTTCTCCTTCACTACTTTGGATTACTATTTTAGGTCGATATTTTTCTTTAATAATATTCACATTTTCAAAATGATCATAATGAGCGTGAGTTAAAATAAGATATGATAACTCTTTTTCACCAAGGAACTTATTCAACTTTCCCATTAACGTCTTTCTAGATTTTTTTATTGAAGTATCTACTAAAAATGAAACACCCTTATCAAAAATTAAGTAAGAATTGCTTCTACCCCCAGAAGTCTGATAAACCTCGCATCCATTGGTAGTAACCCATTTCAATTATAAAACACCTTTAATTATTATAATCATGAAGGATTAAGAATTTATTCAACTTATTTATAAATTAGTTGAATTAAACTTAATTTGTTTATTAGAAATATTTTTATCTTACTAAATCTATGATAATTAGAGATGTAAAAAAAATGGTTAATCATTATATAAAATATATTTATATATCCAATAAATTTAGGTAACTGTAAATTTAGGGGGCTTTAAAACGCATATAAACTTAAAAAAATGGGGAATACCTCTGGCAATAATTTCATTTATAGTTGTTATGTTAATCCCAATGAAAGGTTTAAGCTATCCAGGACATGCAGCAATTGCATTACTCATATTCGCCATAATTATGTGGGCATCTGAAACAGTTCATTTGGCTGTTACTTCTTTAATAATACTCTTTATTCAACCCATTATTGGTGTTGAAAGTTTTGATGCTGCTGTGGTCGGGTTTGCAAACCCCATCATATTTCTCATGATTGGAGGTTTCATAATAGCTGAAGCAATCCGAAAAAGTGGATTAGCTACACGTTTAACCTATTCCATGCTTAACAAATTTGGTACTAGTCCTGACCGGGGTCTGTTTGTGGCTGTGTTTTCCACAGGAATTTTATCTGCTTGGATTGAGAATGTTGTGGCGTTTGCAATGCTTCTTCCCATCATTAAAGAAATAATTCCATTAATGGGTGTTAATGATCCTGAAAATGGCAAAAGTAACTTTGCAAAAGCCATGGTTCTTGGTGCATCCTATGGGTCCCTGGCTGGTGGATTTGGTACAGAAATAGGAACTGCTCCTAACTTGATGGCTGCGGCATACACTCAAATTTCTTTTGCTAACTGGATGATCTTCGGGTTTCCATTAGCCATAATCATGATGATTGTTATTTGGAAATTACTGGGAAAACTATTCAAACCAGAAGTTAAAGGAATAATGGGTGGAATGGACACCATATCTAACAAAATAGATTCATTAGGCCCAATGACAAAAGTTGAAAAAATATCATTAACCATACTCTTATTTACCATATTTTTATGGGTTACCACAACTTGGACTGGACTTAACAGTTATTCCATAGCTTTAATTGGTGCTGTGTTATTTTTCACATTCAAAGTAATTGATTGGAGAGATGCACAGACTGGCGTAGACTGGGGATTAATTATCTTCTTTGGGGGTGCATTAAGTCTTGGAGCTGCATTACTAAACACTGGGGCTGCAAAATGGCTTATTAATGATATTGTCCGATTACTCGGCAGTGATCCATCAACACTCCTTATAATATTGGTTTTGATGATAATTGCAGTTGTTATAACTCAAGTAATGTCAAACATTGCACTTTCAGCAATACTCGTACCATTATCAGTTACACTTGCCCAAGCACAAGAATTATCCATAGGGACTTATGCAGTGCCGGTGGCAATTGCTTGTTCCCTTTCATTCATGTTACCAATGGCAGATCCAACAGTGGCTATGGCCTATGGAACTGGTTATGTTAAAATTAAAGAAATATTGAAAGCAGGAATCCCATTAGTCATAATTGGGGTTGTCTTAACCATTATAATTCTACTGAGCCCCCTTGCAAAACCAGCACTGGGATAACTAATTTATGAAATAGGTAGAATTTTCTGCCCATAATTTATTTTTCAAAAAAACAATTAAATGGTTAATAAGGATAGAGGGTTAAAAATGGTTTACAAAATATTATTACCCACAGACGGATCAGAAGCTTCTAAACGTGCAGGAGAATATGCTATTTCTGAATCAGAGTTAAGTGGTGCGGAAATAATCGTTTTACACGTAATTGATATGGATTATTTAAAATCATTACCACAAAGTGATTTACAGGAAAAATTAGAAGAAGAGATGAGGGAAGAAGGTAAAAAAGCCGTTGCTAAATTCAAAGAAAGATTAGAAAAAGAAAAATGTCAAGGTAGCTGTAAAAATATTAATCTTAGAACCATGATAAGAAAAGGTAAACCAGAAGATGTTATACTGAAAACTGCAGAAGAAGAAGGTGTTGATCAAATAATAATGGGTAAATCCGGTAAACACGGATTGGAACGATTTATTATGGGAAGCACCACAGAAAGAGTGGTTAGAAAAGCAAAAATCCCTGTAAACATCATTTCTTAATAATATTTTAATAAATTGGAGGAAATTCTTAAAATATTCTACAAATAAATTCTACAAATAATATACTGGGGGTCATGTCTCCAATGGACTGACAATCCTCCATCCCAAGGGTAAACATTGATATGGGGGCACTGTTCTGACCTTTTTATTCCTGCCGCTTGAAAAGTTTGGATTTCATGGTTGGTCATGGTGATCCTGAATTTTTTCTCATATATGGCTTTGCGAAGTTTTGGGAATATTTCCAATATATTGTTCAGATCCATTTTGAGAAAAAACATAGTGTAGATTTTTGCACATGAAAATCTTTGAAAACGTGTTGAAGAATTCTTCAGTTGCATAAAACATGTAATATTAATCGTGTTTTTCAATTAAATTGTGGATATTTAAATATAATAAAAAGGCTTATTATCGTATTAATTATTATTTCGTTGAATTTAAATCTTTAGTTAGTATTATTTCCGATACATTTCCTAAACTACTGATTTCATATTGGTCTCCAGTAATTTCTTCCATTCCAGATCGTGTAACCATAATCAGAGGAAATAAAAAACTTTCAATATAATTATCTATATCTCCATTGGCATGATTTTTAATAGATATTGTAGTATTATTGTCACTTATATCATAATTTAATTCGTTTATATGGATATAATTGCCATTAAAATAATCGATGAAATTATCTAAAGTTTTAAGATCATTTTCAGAATCAATATTCCATTTAATCTTTGTTTTACACCACATATCTTTACCAATTTCTCTAAAAACCTTTGACACGCTATTATTTAAGAAATAAACTTCATTTTTATCCATCCAAAAATTTATAGCTTCTGCAATTGCCTTACTATACCATCCTTTCTCAAATTTGAATTTTTGCGATGCCATTCGTCTAAATTTTAAGTCAGTCTGAGCAGGTAAAGAAATTGTTACTCTTTTCATGCACCCCACCACCCTCTAGTTGAAAAGAATCTACACAGTATAATATTGTTAATATATGTATAAAAAGTTTTATGATGCTATGCTATGTCATAGTTATGATCATCAATATTTGCAGTTGTACACATTTGTATTAATTTAATATTTTATGAGTAACACATACGTATAAACCGGAATGTAAAGAATTGTTTTACTTCAATGCATACGTATTATAAAAAATGTTGCGTACTTCATCACAATTCTAAATAAGTGTTATTAAACCTTAAAATAAAAATACAAATAAAAATAACAATGTTTTTAAAAATTGTGATATTTGGGCCATTAGATGCTGGTAAAACAACTTTTGCTGAAGCTATTAGTGGAAATAAGTTGTTGTTAAAGGGTGAGCATAAAACCATTACCACAAGCTTCGACCTTGTCCAATTAAAATATAATGGTTATATGATTCAGTTATACGCTACACCAGGGCATCGAAGATTTTCTTTTATGTGGAGCAGCCTTGCAAGAGGTATGAAAGGAGCTGTGTTAATTATAGATTCTACTGTTGGAATTACACAAGTTGACAGAGATCTTTTAGAGTTTATAAATAAGTTTAAAGTCCCTTACATCATTGCAGCAAATAAAAATGACTTGATTCATCTCCCAGAAGAAATTATTAAGGAAAAACTTGAACTTCCTTTTGATATCCCAATCATACACACTTCCGCTATCTTAAATGAAAACTTGGAAATAGTGTTGAAAACACTCGTGGAGCAAATCAAGGACAATGAAAGGAAAAAAATAATGGGTGGTTATATATATGGCCGATAAACATGATTTTAAAGAAATATTAAAGTCTATAGAGAGAATTGATGGTGTGAAAGACTGTTTATTAGCAACCATGGATGGAATGCCTGTTGGGCCCATCGATCCTGATTCGTCCCTTATTAGTGCTGCAAGTGCTGCTGCATTAGGGTCTGTTGGTGAAGTAATGAAAAGTCTTGAATATGGATCATTGGAGCAGCTAATTGTTGAAACAGATTATGGTAGGGTGCTTATGGAAGAAATGGGGGATGAATATGCACTTATCGTGATTGCAGACAACAATGCTAATATAGGGATGATCAGGATTATGCTTAAAAAGGCATTAGGTGAATGTGAACATCGAATAAATAATAAAAAACAAGATATATATTCCGATAACGAGTCATTACACCCATACGATATAAATGAGGCAGTTGAAGGGTTTGAAATTATAAAAAGATGATGATACATCTTTTCTGATCGTTTTCATAAAAAACCATTTGAAAAATGGAGGTGCGCAGATGAATATAAATAAATTAAACGGAGCAGTTGATGAATTGAAAGAGGGTCTAAGAACTTCTTTACTGGCTACTGATATTTGGGCTGTGGAAGATGGTATGTCACTTGCTAGTTTCAACCCACAACCTGAAGCTACGGCTCTATTCAACAGAATAACTGCAGATATGAATGAAACCTTGGAAAATTCGGGATTCCCTGCACTGGGGAGATATTACTTACTTGACTTGGTGGATGGAAACAAAGTATTCATAATTCCCATGGGAAAATACCAGTGGGGAATATTGGTGGATAGCAACGCACAGCTCGGTCTAATTTTAAATGTTCTACTTCCAAAAGTGGTTGACAAATTCGAAGAAGCCTTAGTTGAAGACTAATCTGGTGAATAATGCTCTATTAGAGATGAAAGAAAATTTTCGGAGGTGGGATAGTATGGGAGATAAGTTGGTTGAAATAATTGATGTTGTTAGCGAAAAAGCAGGCACATCAGGAAGGATGAATCTTGCTCAAAAAACTGGAATAACACGTAACAAAGCCTCAAATATTGAAGACACTCCAGAAAATGTTTCAAAACTCAAAGATGAAGCTAGTTCCATTATTGGAGAGAGTATTGATAAATATTTAAGGAAATGGTAGATATTCATCTGTTTTCATATCTTGAATATTGCTAATGAAATTTTTAGGATACATCAAATCATTGCATCTGATCTGACCCCAATCATCATAATATATTATTTGCAGGTGAAACATTGGAATTAAGTAAAATTAAACCTTCAAAAATATATGACAATAATCATATGAGTTTCAAATCTATTTTAGAACATGTATTTAACAGTAAATTTAATGGATTTATCCGGATAACAACTAGAAGCACCAACGAAGGCTATATATTATTTAAAGAAGGTAAAGAAATTGCTGCATCATTTTCCCGTTATTTTAAAAATTTTGTTCTAGATGAAGAATTTATAAAAAAAGATGCACTGAGAAAAATCGAACACGAATCTCATAAACCCTTTAAAATTGAAATTTTTGAACTAACACCTTATCAGATTGATTTTTCAATGGAAATTAATAAAAAATATCAGTTAGAAGAAGACTATTTATCAAAAAAATACTTTAACCACAACTCTCCAAAAATTGCGGAACAAATTCCGGAAATCCCAGCAGAATCTTCCAAAACCTCAGATGATGATAAAAATCTCATTCAAATAACAAATATCATTGATGCCAATGAAAAAAGCCTTAACAACACAATTGAAGAACACTGTGAAACTTCAAAATTAAACATCAATTCCCAAGATACAGTCCAATATGATGTTTTAGATGAATATCCAAATGAACTAGCTGGAATCCAAGAAAATTTCGATGAACACATTTACCAAGATAATCAAGGGTATTTGAATTCATTTGATGAAATTAAAATACCCCCCAGTTTTACAAATCTATTTTCAAATATAGATGATAATCGATCACCCCCCCAACAGACAAAAAACATAACAACACTTATCAATGCCATAAAAGGGGAGAAAAAATCAAAACATGATATTAAGAAAGACTCAATTAAACCTTTCAATGGCAAAAGAAGTATTAATGAACTAAAAATATTACTTAAAACCTTAGATAATGATAAGATTGAGATGTTAGAATTAAATATCATAAATAACATTAAAAAACGTCTTCTAAGTCTGCCCAGAATCAAAGAAAAATCAGTGCGGATTTCCATCACCAGGCAAGATGACATTATTGGAAATGCAAACATTGTGACAGAGTACACTGGTAAAGCATTTTTTGATAACTTTCCAAATTCTTCAACGTATGATGTGAGTTTTCTACAGAAAGAAATATTTCATATAGCTCAAATCGAAATAAAAAACGCTTTTGGAAATTTTCATGATGTTTTAGATTATTTTGATATTTTGGTACAAATAACATGAGTTTTAGAAGGAATTCCATGGATAAAAAAGAAATAAACATTTATCTTAAACAATTGGTTGAGGGAACTCAAAGTAATATAAATGGGATATTAATCATACAAAAAAATGGTCAAATTATTAATTCGGTTTTACCGGATCAAATCGATGCCCAAAAAATTTCTTTATTTGGCACTATTCTAGTAGGTTCCGGTGAACGTGCATGTGATGAATTAAATAAAGGAAAACTTAAACAAGTTATGGTTGGAGGAGATTTTGGTAAAATAATATTCATTTCCAATGGGGATGATGAATTTTTGGGGGCCCTAGTACCATTTGAAACGAATTATGATGATGTATTAATTGAACTTGAAATAATAGCCGCATTAATAAATACATTAAACTAGTTAGAAAATTCACAATCTTAAGCTAATTCCTCAAACAACCCACATATCAAAGAGAATTTAGTTTCGAAGTTCTTTTCAATCTTATTAAAATGAATATTAAATATTAAATTATTTTGTTGAAAGGTGAAACTTTGATAATTTGCTTGTTAAAATCGTCAGTGTCTTCTATAAAGTTTTAAGAGTCAAAATGTCAAGTGATTTTATTAAGATCTGCCCCAATTTTAGTGATTTACCAGTTAACACGGTTAACTTGCTTTTAAAAGTTCCACGAATTTATCCATGTCGGTGATGTTAAATACAAATTTGTGCCGAACATTTTGACCTTTTGGTCTCATGGACATTAGACAGCTAACTGCAGACTCTTTCTCATAATCATCAAAGATATCTTGAAACCAGTCTGCATCCTCTGCTTTTTCAAATGTGATTTCCATTACACTTGAATGTTTTTCAACGGTACATTTTCTCTTTTCAAGGGCTTTTTTTAAGCCTTCAAGTTTTTTATCTGCTCCCATAATATCCCTAATGTTTTTAAATCATGTTTTTCACGAACTTTTAAGCTTTTTTCTGAGTTTAATGACTATAATATCTACTTATCCTCTCACAAATTTATTCACATCTTCTTTGATGGCAACATGTTTGATAATAAACACCATTATATTTTCCTTTTTTACATCAAATTAACGATATTGTCTTTCATTAAATAGTAATATTAAAATCATGACGAATTAATCAATTTTTAACTTTTTATCCGTAATTTTAGATATTAAACACTATTAAGAAACAATTTTTCACCTTAAGTTTTCACGATCAATTATTCTCAATGTGAAAAATAGCTCCTTGTCCACAAGTCTGGCATTGGTTCTGGTGCGAATGCGTACATATTTTTGGCTTTTTGTTTCATGGTAGTAGATAAAGAGTACTTAGAATTAGGATATTAACTTAACTTAGGTACTTTTTATTTTAATGTTTTTTTTTAGTTGTTTACATATGATCCTAAATTTTATGGAGAGAAACTCGCAATACTATCTTTTCTTCATTAGAGTTTTTTTCTTCTTAAAAAACCTATGGGATGATTTAAAAAAGTATTATCTTATTCGAACAGTTCTATTTTCGAAAAGAACTAATATCATGTTAAACAAAAATAATAAATGGTGTGATATTATGGAAAATGAAAACAATAAAGGAATGCCTCTTTTAGGGGATGACTTCCCAAAAATGACTGTGCAAACAACCCACGGAGTTATAGAACTTCCAAAACATTTCTCTGGAAAATGGTTTGTTCTTTTCAGCCATCCTGCTGATTTCACTCCAGTCTGTACCACCGAATTCCATGCGTTCCAGACTTTGTACGACAAGTTTAGAGCTTTAAACTGTGAACTAATTGGCCTTAGTGTGGACCAAGTCTTTGCTCATATTAAATGGGAAGAATGGATAAAAGAAAACTTAGATGTTCAGATCGAATTTCCAGTAATCGCAGATACAGGGGCAGTCGCCAGTGCCATGGGCCTAATTCATCCTGGAAAAGGGACTAACACTGTGAGAGCTGTTTTCATCGTTGATGAAAAGGGTAAAATTCGGATAATCCTTTATTATCCTCAAGAGTTAGGTAGAAACATGGATGAAATTCTAAGGGCTGTGAAAGCCATGCAGATAGCAGACAAAAACAGTGTGGCCATGCCTGCCAACTGGCCCGATAATAAACTAATTGGTGATGAAGTAATTATACCTCCGGCCACAGACGTTAAAACATCAAAAGAAAGGCTTGAAAAAGCTAAAACTGGTGAATTTGCTTGTTATGACTGGTGGCTCTGCCATAAAAAACTGTAACTAAAATCTGATAATCTAAGACTTGAACCCTTTATTCCTTTTTTTATTTTTCTTGATTCATTTTAGGTAGAAAAATTTTGTTCTAGCTTGAAAAATTTAAAATTAGGTTAGGTGGCGGTGTGTTTTTGCTTTTTTATAGAAATCTAAAAAATGGGGCTCAAATAAATTTATGTAAAAAATAAATTTTTGTATAATATTATACTCCAATCTTTCACCTTTTACCGTGATCATTGTAAAACATTTAGTACATAACCATTTTCCAAGAAAAAAATCTTCAAACTATACAGTAAGTGTACCAAAACTAGATCCCGATTGCAGTGATCTGGTGATAAACATACATTTTCACTAATCTTGATTAACTTCGTTTCAAACGTTTTACAAATATCTTAGCATATACATAAGCTATTATACATCCAATTCCTCCCCCAATTACTATTCCCCACCACACTCCTTGTGATCCAAAGCCTAGCGTGAATGCAAAGAGGTAAGCAAAGAATGATATGAGGATAACTTCTCTTAAAACAGTTAGTATTAGGGATGTTACTCCTTTACCTACTCCTAGAAATACTGAACTGGCATTAATTCCTAATGGAACAGGAAGGTAGAATAAGAACATCACCTGGAGGAATGAAGCAATTGAAGGTGCCATAAAGGCACTTTGAGCTGAATAAGTAAATATACAAGCTATGTTTTCTGCAAATACGTAGGAAATTGTGGCAGTGACTAAAGCAATACCCACTCCTAATTTAGTAGAGTAACTAAGTGCATTAGAGAGATTTTTATAATTTCTAGCCCCGTAAGCGGCCCCAGAAACCGTTACAGCTGCAGTGCCTAGTCCTATAGGTATTATCATTGCCATGTTAACCACTCTCCATCCGGCAGTGTAAACAGCCACAGCTACTGCCCCCCCAGAAATAACGAGCATTAGGTTTAGAACCACTCCTAAAACTGACATGACAAAAGATTCTGCACTGGCAGGCAAGCCAACAATTAAAATATCTTTAACTACCTTCCAACTGGCTCTGAAATCTTTTGTGGAGAATGAAATATAAGTATCCCCTTTTAAAAATAACCAATACACCATTACGATACACGAAATGCTGGCAGAGATTATTGTAGCCCAAGCAGCACCTCTAACTCCCCATCCAATGTAATATATGAATATGGGATCAAGTATTATGTTCAAAATAGCGGTAACTGCCATGGCATACATGGGCCGGGTTGCATCCCCTTCCGCCCTAAGGATTCCAGAGGCCATACTGGAGAACATGAATAATACGAGTCCCCCGAAAACAATTTGACCATACTGAGTAGCTAATCCGACTGTTTCTCCGGCACCCATCAATAAAAGTATTTCGCTGAGAAAAATTAAAGTGATTATTGTTAAAAATACTGAAAACACTATTGTAAGAATTATGGAGTGTATTGCTGCGTTATCAGCGCTTTTTTTCTTCTTAGCGCCTATGCATCTTGCAATTAAAGATGTTGCACCGACTGCCAAGCCGTTACCTAATCCTATAACTATGAAAAATAGGGGATTTGTAAATCCCAGTGCAGCCAGAGCATTAGGGCCAAGACCAGCAACCCATATACTATCAGCAAGGTTGTAAGCCATGATAAGGAACATTGAAATCATCATTGGCACTGAAAGTACCCTTATGGCCCTTTTTGGGTCTCCAGTGATCATGGCGATGCGCTGATCTATATCTTTTTTTGAATTATTCGAGTTCATCCTTATTCTCCATTAATACTTTCTTAATAAATCCACAAAACAAGGCCCTATTTATTGATGATAATTTAAACTATATAAATTTAAATTTAAAGGTTAGGGGGCTAGTTTAATACTCAAATACGAAAAATATAATGAAAACATGGAAATTTGTTAAATTTGATATTGAGGTGATTTTTTTGGGGTTATACTAAACCAATTGCATCCCATGCCTCTCAAAAACAAATGGAGTATTGAAAACATCCAATATAAAATTTTATTATTTTATTACTACTGGAAATTGCACCTCAGTTAACAGTTCACTTTCAGGTACTTCATCTGGATTGTTTAGATAACTTTCAAGAACTGGCCCTGCAATTTTATAACCATTACTGGCGGCAAATTCCAATAAAGCTCCATAAACTGAACTGGCCTCATTAAATGGGCCTTTGAATATAGTAGATACAACAAGGTGATCTGGAACGGTTTTGATTTTAATCCTTCCCTCCTCTTCCAAATCCCCTACGAAAGCTGCTCCCATTTCCCATTGAAGCTGGTTTTCAGATACGTCTATGGGATTATTGTAGTATAAACCGTATATGGGCATTTGGATCTCCACATTTTTGGTCATAAGCCATCCTACAATTTCATCTAAGGTTTTTGGAATTTTTTCATAACTTCCCTTTTCCAAAATAAATGCCACTTGATGTTTTTGGATTTTTTTTATTTCAATTTTCATGATACACCACCCAACTTTGTCATTAATCACTATTTTTTTTAACTTATATGTCATATTCCCAAGAGCACTTGCAAAGTATATGAAATGGATAAATACAGTTTATTAAATTCTTATAAAAAAAATAGGCACCCCTGATTCATATAACCAAATTTTATCAATTTTATATGCTTAAATGAAAATTAATAAAAAATCCGTGCGCTGTCTAGTACTGATGTATTTCACATTCCAAGAGAATTTAACTGTGATCATGTAACTTGATTTGTGTGGGGAAATAAATTTTAAGGCTTAATAATAAATAATTAAAGTAGAAGGGGAGGGGCTTATTAATATGGATAATTCTCATCCAGAGCATGACATGGGACATGCAATGAAAAACAAACCCGAAAATGAACATGATCATCACCATATGATCATTGATTTTAAGAGGCGATTCTGGATTTGTTTAATTTTAACAGTTCCTATACTTATTTTATCCCCTCATATTCAGCATATATTTGGTGTACATGAAGTTTTGAGGATTGCAGGTGATACATACATCCTTTTTATCTTATCATCAATTGTTTATTTTTATGGTGGTTATCCCTTTTTTAAGGGAATCTATCAGGAGCTTCATTCACGTAATCCGGGTATGATGACCTTAGTAGCAGTAGCAATTACTACTGC
>DUPR01000002.1 GCA_012838205.1 Methanobacterium sp. | reverse complement strand
CTTTGCCAAAGTAATTGGCGGAGTATCTTTAGATTCAATAATTAAAATTATAAAAGAAACTTTCCCCGGCAAAATTGGGGAGAAAAATGCTGAAGCAGCTAAAATTGCCTTTGAAAAGGTGAAATAATAATTATAAAGGTGATTTAATGGTAACAATTGGAGCATGTGTCAAAGAACCTGGCAGCTCACGAAATAACAAAACCGGGAGCTGGAGAACATTTAAACCAATTTTGGACAAAGAAAAATGTATTGACTGTGAAAACTGTGTTCTTTTCTGCCCTGAAGGATGCATTAACAAGGATTATGACATAGATTACGACTACTGTAAAGGCTGCGGCATATGTGCTGAAGAATGCCCAGTCGAAGCAATAAAAATGGAGAGAGGATAATATGGTTAAAAAAGTTTTTACTTCCAACAGGGCCGTTGCAGAAGCTGTTAAACTGGCAAAACCACAAGTAATTCCTGTTTATCCCATAACTCCTCAAACAACAATATCTGAATATTTAGCCCAGTTCGTGGCAGATGGCGATCTTAAATCTGAATATATAAGGGTAGAATCAGAACACAGTGCTATTAGTGCCGCGTTAGGCGCTTCCGGAGCTGGAGTTCGAGTTTTCACTGCAACTTCCTCCCAGGGTTTGGCATTAATGCACGAAATCCTCTTTGCTGCAGCAGGTATGAGGAGCCCCATTGTTCTGGTAGATGCTAACCGAGCTCTATCAGCACCACTAAGCATATGGAACGATCAACAAGATACCATATCCGAACGTGACTCTGGATGGCTACAAATATATGCAGAAAACGCTCAGGAAGCATTAGACGCTGTTTTGATAGCTTACCGGGTTGCTGAAGATCGTGATGTTCTTTTACCTTGCATGGTTTGTATTGACGGATATTTCCTAACACATACGGTAGAACCATTGGAAGTACCCAGTGCAGAAGATGTAGATCGATACTTACCCCCATACAAGCCATATGCCTTCCTTGACACTGAAAACCCCATGTCCATTGGTACTTTCACAGATCCTGATTATTACATGGAAGCTCGTTACGCTATAGAAGTGGCCATGGAAAAATCAAAAGAAGTCATGGTTCAAGCTAATCAGGAGTTTGCTGAAATATTTGGCAGAAAATATGATCTTGTTGAAAAATACAAATGTGACGATGCCGAAATTATAATTGTAGCCATGGGGTCTCTTTGTGGTACTATAAAAGATGTAATAGACAGCCTTAGAGATGAAGGAGAAAAAGTAGGGCTCTTAAAAATTAGAGTATTCCGACCATTTCCCCGAGAAGAAATTAAACAAGTTCTGGAAAATGGTTCAAAAGTAGCAGTTATTGATAAAAACATCTCCTTTGGAATGGGAGGGGTTCTTTACAACAATATAAAAGCCAAAACAAATGCCGAAGCATACGGATTCATAGCCGGATTGGGAGGGCGAGATATAACCACCGAATATGTGAGAGAGATTGTGGAAAAAACAAAAAACCCCACCCGTGAGATTGAATGGATCGGACTAAAAACGGAGGAG
This sequence comes from Methanobacterium sp., assembly GCA_012838205.1. Taxonomy (NCBI): domain Archaea; kingdom Methanobacteriati; phylum Methanobacteriota; class Methanobacteria; order Methanobacteriales; family Methanobacteriaceae; genus Methanobacterium; species Methanobacterium sp. The sequence continues at coordinate 9,439 of DUPR01000002.1, read as the reverse complement.
GTTTAAATGAATATCAGCGAAAAAGAATTCCTGGCACCAGGACACCGAGCATGTGCCGGTTGTGGAGCCACAGTGGGGGTTAGATTAGCCCTGAAGGCACTGGGCAAGAACACAGTAGCTGTTTCTGCCACAGGCTGTCTTGAAGTTATAACCACCCCCTACCCAGAAACAGCATGGGAAATCCCATGGATACACGTAGCTTTTGAAAACGCTGCTGCAGTAGCATCAGGAGTAGAAAGAGCATTGAAAAGTCAAGGTAAAGATGCCCAAGTTGTTGCATTTGCGGGAGATGGTGGAACTGCGGATATTGGACTGCAAGCCCTATCTGGAGCAATGGAAAGAGGCCATAATCTGATTTACATTTGTTATGATAACGAAGCTTACATGAACACTGGGGTGCAGAGAAGTGGAGCAACTCCTTACGGTGCTTCCACAACTACCAGCCCCCATGGTAAAGAAAGTTTTGGAGAAGACAAACCTAAAAAGAATATTCCCATGATAATGGCTGCCCATGGTGTGCCTTACGTGGCTACAGCAAGTATTTCCTACCCGGAAGACTTCATGAAAAAGGTTCAAAAAGCAAAGGAAACTGATGGACCAGCCTACATACACTTGCACCAACCATGCACCACTGGTTGGGGTTATGATCCTTCAAAAACCATTGAACTGGGACGTTTAGCAGTTGAAACCGGTTCATGGATACTATATGAAATTGAAGATGGAGATTTCCGTGTTACCTACCGTCCAATGGAACGTAAGATGGTTGATGAATATTTATTGGCTCAAAAACGTTTTAAACATCTTACCGAAGAAGAAAGAAAACGTATTCAAAAAAATATCGATGTTCTCTGCACTGAACTTAAAATATAGGAGGCTTAGCCTTGGAAAAAATTATAATCCAACCAGATCTTTGTGATGGGTGCCTTGATTGTCAAGATGCATGTAGCCAACTCTATGGTACTTCCAGGATCTTGGTGAGGGAAGTGGAGGGATCATTTTATCCAATCATATGTCAACAGTGTGAAGATGCACCTTGTGAACTAATCTGCCCTACTGAAGCCATTAGCAAGGAAGGGATTGATAAGGACAAATGTATTGGATGTGGACTATGTATGATGGTGTGCCCCTTTGGTGCAGTGCTGATCCATGAACGTAAAGCTAATAAATGCCATCAGTGCCCTGATCTTGATACTCCCGCATGTATAAAAGCGTGTTCCAAAAGAGCCATAGCTAAAGTGGATACTGATAAGTTACAAGCTGAACGTCAACTTAAACACATTGCAAAAATTACTGGCCTGAGTAATAAAAAGAGGAAAAGTTCTGATCTAGTTAAAATAATAACCGCCAACACCAGGGCCAAGAAATCGTTAGAAAAGGAGGCCGAATAAATGAAGGAACTCATTTCAAGGCCCGAACTTTGTGATGAATGCGGTAAATGTGAGCGTGTATGCCCTAAAAATGCTATTCGAGTGGTTCAAGGAGTGCCAGTGTTCTGTTTGCACTGTGCTGAAGACCGGGCTCCCTGCATGATAGTATGTCCTGAAGGAGCCATTGAAAAAGTTGAAGGAGCAGTTGTAATCAATGAAGAAGCTTGCATTGGATGCGGACTTTGCAGGGATGCTTGTCCTATAGGGGCCATCCAATTGGATGAGTGTGGAGTAGCCAGCAAATGTGACCTATGTGTTGGACTAGATAAGCCATTATGTGTTTCCGTGTGTCCTAAAGAAGCTCTGAAAATGAGTTCTGAAGATATTTTAACCGATAAAAGGGATAGAATAGCTAAAGAACTGGAAAAAGTTAAGATGATCATGAAATATTGATTTGATCATCTTTTTATTTCATATTATACTTTATTTTTTTAAAAATTGGAATCTGATTACTATTTTTTTTAAAATAAATTTAAACATAACATCATATTCACTTAAGATTTAAATAACTGAATTTTTATATACTGATCCTATGATTAGACAAAAGATGGTGGAAGAGGCAGTATGTCGCTTGTTTAAGGAAGCAGTTATAAAGCTTCCTGATGATGTTAAAAAAGCACTTAAGACTGCATATGACTTAGAAGAAGATGAAACTGCTCTTCTTAATCTCAAAGCCATTTTAGACAATGTAGATGCTGCTGAAAATGGGGGAATCCCTCTTTGCCAAGATACTGGACTTCCCATAATTTTTGTTAAATATGGGAAAGTGGAAGTAGAAAACAACCATGAAGGTATTGTTAATGGTATTATCAATGGGGTTAAAAGGGGAACTGAAGAGATTCCACTCCGCCCTAATGTGGTTGATCCTTTAACCCGTCGTAACACTGGAAATAACATTGGAAGATTTATCCCCCAAATTGATGTTGAACTGGTTAACACTGATTCTCTGGAGATTACTGTTTTTCCTAAAGGTTTTGGTTCTGAAAACAATAATGCACTTAAAATGGCTCTTCCAGGAGAAGGTGAAGCCGGTATTAAAGATTTTGTACTGGAAACTGTATTATCTGCAGGCGGTAAACCATGCCCTCCAATGGTGGTAGGTGTAGGAATTGGAGGAACGTCAGACATGGCATTGAAACTCGCTAAAAAAGCACTGCTTCGTCAAGTTGGTGTTAATCACACTGAAAAGCGGATCTCAAATTTGGAGAAGGATATTTTGGAAGTAGTTAACTCTACTGGTATCGGCCCAATGGGTATGGGAGGAAAAACAACTGCATTAGACGTTAAAATAGAGTATGCCGATACTCACACCGCTGGACTTCCTATTGGAGTATGTATCCAGTGTTGGAGTGCTAGAAGAGCTACGGGTATCCTAAAACCTTAAATTTTTAGTTGTTATCCGTTTAAAAGAGATTTAAAAATATTGTTATTTTTTTAGTTTGACTGTTTAAGGTTTTTTAATAAAGCTGAGGATTATTTAATAACTTTAAATAAATTTAATTTTTTAAAAAAAAATGGAAAATTAGGGGGTTTAATATCCTTAAATCAGTTTACCATTTGTATGATCCCTTTTTTCACATGTTATCATAAAGATGGTTCTGTCTCCAATGTTTTCAGCACGATCGGCAATTCTTTCCAAAAAACGTGCCAGGAACAAGAGATAAATCAAGTAGGATATTGACTCTTTATCTTGAAACATGCTTTTTGTTATGGCTTTTAGGGCATGATCAAAAAGATCATCCACCTTATCATCGTCCCTGTGAAGTTCTCGAGCTACATTCATATTTTTCGCTAAGAAAGCAACTAAACTCTTACTCACCATCCCATCCACAATATCAGCCATACGTTGTAAGTCAAACATTGGCCTTTCAGGGATTTCTTCATCTTTTACATGACGTGCGACCTCGGCAATATTTGCAGCTAAACCTGTGATCCGTTTTAAGTGAGCTGAAACTTTAATACACGCTTCAATGAATCTTAAATCCCCTGCAACTGGTTGTTCAGCAGCAATAATGCTCATAGCGTCATGTTCTATTTGATAGCCCATCTCATGAACTTTTTTATTCATTTCGAGAACATTCTTTACTAATTCCTCATCATAATCAATGAACGTGCTGAAAGCTTCCCTATACGCTTTAAGGGCGGCTTGACCCATTTTATCCACTTTATCCTTTAGTTTGTCCAGTTTTTTCTGGAACCGAATCCGGGGATATCTTCTGTCCATTTTTTTGCCTCAATTATTTTTATAATCTTAATCATCTTTTAAAAAATTTCTATCCAAACCTGCCAGTGATGTAATCCTCAGTTCTTTTATCTTCTGGTTCAATGAAAATTCTATTAGTCAGACCACTTTCCACAATCTCTCCATTGAGAAAGAAAGCAGTATGTTTGGATACTCGTGTTGCTTGCTGCATGTTATGAGTTACAATGATTATAGTGAAGTCATTCTTTAACTTGTGGATAAGATCCTCTATTTTGGTTGTGGATATTGGATCAAGAGCTGAACATGGTTCATCCATTAAAATAACTTCAGGTTCCACAGCTATAGTGCGCGCTATACATAGTCGTTGTTGTTGACCTCCGGAAAGTCCCATAGCAGATTTTTCCAGAATATTTTCAACTTCATCCCATAATGCTGCTGATTTCAAGCTTTCTTCAACCTTTTGAGCCAGTACATCTTCATCATTGATTCCGTGTACTCGTAAACCGTATGCAACATTATCAAATATGGATTTAGGAAAAGGATTGGGCTTTTGGAATACCATGCCTACTCTTTTCCTCAAGTCTACCACATCAACTTTAGGATTGTATATATCGCCACCATCAAGTAGCACAGTTCCCTCCAATTTGAAGGTACTTATCAAGTCATTCATCCGGTTTAAAGTTCGGATGAATGTGGATTTCCCACAACCTGAAGGTCCTATTAGAGAAGTAACTGCGTTTTTGGGGATTTTTAAGCTTACATCTTTTAGTATGTGTAATTCATCAAAGTAAACATTCAAATTTTCTACTTCTATTCTGTATTCCATTCATTATCGCCCCATCATCTTCTTACGATAATTATCAACCACGGTGTTGGTAACCACGGTAATTATTAAAATCATGATAATTAGCACAGCTGCAGTACCCCATGCATTTTTCATAGATAAACCTTCAGTGGCTAAAATGTAAAGATGCAAAGGTAAGGGTCTTGCTGCGTCCATCAGGGATGTTGGCATCATCAAAGCTGCACCAACTGTGTATAATACTGCTGCAGCCTCTGCAATAGCTCTTCCCACGCCTAAAATTATTCCAGTAGTTATGCCTGGAAGTGCAGCTGGAATAATCACTTTGTAAATAGTTTGCCATTTAGTAGCGCCCAATGCAAGGCTTCCTTCAGCATAAGATTTGTTAATTGATTCTATTGAGACTTCAGAAGCTGAAAGTATAGTGGGTAATGCCATTAAAGCCAAAGTCAGCCCTCCTGACAATATACTCCACCCCATTTCTAGGTAAATTACAAAGAACGCTAATCCGAATAGGCCAAATATTATAGAAGGTATTGATGCCAGTGTTTCTGATCCAAAACGGATAAGTTTTACTAAGGTGTTCTCTCCTGCATATTCTGAAAGGTAAACCGCAGCCCCCACACCCAGTGGTGTGGCTACTAAAACAGCGATTAGAGTTACATATATACTGGACATTATGAATGGGAAAATTCCACCTGATTTTCCTGAATCCGTAGGATTTCCAAAAATAAACTCTAGATTCACCACTGGCATGCCTTTGAAAAGCACGTACCCTATTATAACCAGTAATATGACAAGTGTGATAATTCCAGAAGCCCAGAATACAACCGTCATTATCTTTTGAGCTATTCTAGGAGGTATGAACCTATGCAATTGTGTTTACCTCCTTTTTGGGGGAACCTTGGAGGTTATCATTTTTATTATATTTCCAGATAAGTATAGTGAATTGTTTCAAGAAGTGAGAGAATTTTTTCATAAATAACCCCCTCCGATAGTCACCTTTTTTTTGTAATGGAAGTAATTGGCAATGACCAGTAGCACTATGATCATGATTACCAATACTATCCCAGTGGCAAACAGGGCGTTGTAATGAACTCCAGTTGCATAACCCATTTCAATGGCTATATTAGAGGTTAAAGCACGAACAGGGTCGAATATTGAGTTGGGTATCTGAACAACATTACCTGCAACCATGATTATGGCTAATGTTTCGCCAACGGCTCTTCCCATGCCCAGAATTATAGAAGTAATTATACCAGGAATTGCTGCGGGAAATATGACATTTTTTATAGTCTGCCAGTGGGTTGCTCCCAATGCCAAAGATGCTTCCTTGTATTCTTGGGGGATAGATCTTAGAGCATCTTCAGATACACTTACAATGATGGGTAAGATCATGACAGTTAGAATAATTGATGCGGTGAACATACTGAAACCTGTTCCTCCAAACTGTGATCTCATAAATGGTACAAGCAAAACTAGTCCAAAAAATCCGTAAACTACTGAAGGAATGCCTGAAAGAGTTTGAATTGTGGGGTTGAGAATTTTACGCATGTTAGTTGGTGCTATTTCTGCTAAAAATATGGCACATATCACTCCCAAAGGAACTGCCATTAATAGTGAAAGGGCGGTAATTCCCAGAGATCCAATGATCATTGGAAATATTCCATACTTTCCTTTGGTCGGGGCCCAGTCCATCCCAAATAAGAAGTTGAAGAATCCTGCACTTTCTAATGCGGGAAATCCCTCCCTAAATATGAAGAGGATTATGAGGGCAATAATTATTATGGATGAGATGGCTGTTAACAATAGCCCTTTTTCTATGAAATACTCTTCATCCCATTTAGACATGATCGAACTCCTTTATTTTCATGTAATATTGATATTATTTCCATTGTATTAATTAAATGAAATTATGCCTAGTTTGTATAATTTATTAACTTTAATTTTTTTACTCTTCCATTATTGTTATTTAAATGGATTAGGATTTTATGGGAACAATTTTTTCTTTTTTAACAATTTCCTGTCCTTCTGAACTTAAACACCATTTGATAAACTTTTTTACTTCTCCTTCAGGTTTTCCATTGGTAACGAACAAAAAGGGCCTTTGTAACGTATATGAATTATCGGCTATTGTTTCAAGAGATGGAGTAACTCCGTTAATTTTTAATGCCTTGACGTCTGAGGTCATGTGAGCCAGAGAAATGTATCCAATTGCATTTGGATCCTGATAAACAGCTAATTTTATTGATTCTGTGGATGTTTGAACAACAGCATCAGATTTTACCCCTGTTTGGTCCATTACCAGATCTTCGAAGGCTTTCCTTGTTCCGGAACCTTCTTCCCGAATTACCAGATCGATTTTGGCATCAGGACCTCCAACTTCTTTCCAGTTGGTGATATTACCTGAGAATATGTCTCTAAGTTGACTCGTGGTTAGGTCATATACTGGATTATTTACATTCACTACCACTAAAATACCTTCCATCCCGATTGTATAATTGGTTAAGTCTGGATTTTCGGATTTGTTTAACGATTTTGAACTTGTACCTATTGCGATTATGTTTTGAGAAACGCTCCTAATTCCCAAGCCAGTTCCTCCTCCCATCACATCAATTCGTACATTGGGGTGTTGTTTCATGTATTTTTCTGCAAGTTTTTCTGCCACTGGTTGCACTGATGTTGAACCTGCTATCTCAATCCGGTCATAATTATTTCCAGTTCCAAAGGTTAATACAGTGATGATAATTATGAGTATAATCAATAAACCTATCCAATATTTCAAGTCCATTAAATCACCATTAATAGTGATACCTCTTAATAAGTGATACCATTAGAAAGATAATTCTAATTTACACTATTTATAATTATATAGTGATTAATGGTCAGTTGCTTTTTGGCATTGCAAAACATGTTAAACTACCATCTTATCCGAATGAACCGTTTTTACCTGAAAATAAAATGTGGATTTATAAATAAAGCCATTATGATCAAATTTTTTTTTGTTGAAATGTCTCATTTTTTTAAAAGATTTTAATATAATTTTAAGTACTTTAACAATCCGACTTTCAGTAATCTAAACCACTAAAACCATTAAAAAGATATGCAAAAAATGAAAGAACTAATTTAATGGGAGTCATTATCTACAACTCTCAGGAACAATAAAGGGGGGATGATGTTTTAATGTAGTTAATTGAACTAATTCTACATAATCCATGCAGTTTATTTTATGCTCTGAACATATTGTTAAAAAGACATCCATTGACTGATTCACAACTTTAGGTGAAGCTATGTGCATGGATTTAAAGGTTTCCACTATCCTGCCAAAGGGCCAATCCCTCACCCCCACATCTCAAAGCCACCAAAATAAGAGTTTTGAACTAATAGATTCCACAGATGATCTGATCCTATATATGAACAAATACAATCCAATTTAAGTGATAATTCGTTTTATAGCCCCATCATCCATTTTTATAATTTCCAATACTCTTTAAGAAGTTGTTAAGCGTGAAAATTATTTTGTCATTGCTATTTGGGCATAAATGTTGATTAATCAATTGTGCTCATCTAATTTATCAAATTCCCCTTCTTCACCTTCATTTTGATCTTTTTCACGTTTTAAATGCGCTGAATCCTGAATAATCGATACAGTGATATACAAAAGAACAGCAATAAGCACTATAGAAATTATTTCATTGAACTGTTGGAATAGGGGTGAGTATAAATTTACAAATGAACATTGATAATCAACAAATCCCGCCATTAACTTCACTATACCCACTGCCAACACCATCAGACCATACTTGGCAGATATCCGGTCAGGTTCAAGGAGGGGATAAACCCCCATAACCAGAAGTCCAACACCAATAGTCCGGAAAAGGTTCCATCCAGTTGCAGTTTCCAGAGATTGGAATAGAACATCAAAAGTATGATAAAATGAGGAGAATAGATACAGAATTTCAATGCCTAAAATTATGATTAATGGAAAAACGTAGAATACGCTGCTTTCCACCTTCTGTGTTCTTAAACTATCCACATTGTCTATGGGTTTCCGGAAGAAATGTGTCATCAACTGGTAGAGCATTGATCCGATTATTGCCCCAATTACTGTCCCAGCTATTCCTAATTGAGATGTTGTGTAAGCAACAATCCCAGAAATAATACCAGCCATGACTATATCTAAAATTTTTGACATCTTTTATCACTAAATTAGAATTAACAATATGGACATGAACTTACCTTATTTTATCGGCAAACATTCCTATTAAATATTTGGCCATAGAAAAAATTTCTGAAAATCTAATTTATAACCGAATATTGAAATTTGATTGAAATAGTTTCATGTATAAACCCGAAATGAATCATATTATATGGCAGAAAAAATGAGTTTGACCATAATATCGGTATTTTTTTGTTAGGTTTTAGACTATTTATCCAAACCAACTGGCTTGGATGATGTTTTCAGATAAATATCAACCAAAAACCGTAATTATCCAACATGAACTAAATAAGCCCTTAAAATCACTCGAAAACCTTCTCCTAAAAAACTTGAATTTATAATATGCTTTTTTGCAAATAATTAAACATTTCCCTTTAAAAAAAATGTAAAAGTAACCTCCTTTCAAAAAGCCTTAGGGGGGATTCGAACCCCCGGCCTATACCTTACCAAGGTATCGCTCTACCGGCTGAGCCACTAAGGCGCTTAAATTTGTCTAAACAATTGTTTTTATACTTAATAGAGTGCAGGGGAAGGGATTCGAACCCTCGAAGGCCTACGCCAGAGGATCTTAAGTCCTCCCCCTTTGGCCGCTCGGGCACCCCTGCATACACCCAAGTGGGCGAACTTCATATATTAAGTTAACGGTCTTACTAATCGATCCTCAAATTATGTGCAATTGAATAAAGTAAAAACTATTAACCCAATATATTAAGATAAGATATTAATATAACCCTAATTATACTACTAATAAAGAATAGAGGTTGAATCATACGTGTAATCATAATTGG
>DUPR01000001.1 GCA_012838205.1 Methanobacterium sp. | reverse complement strand
TTTAAAACTTTTTTAACTTCTTCAAGTGTAATGAGTACGTTTTCTTCCTCATTGTACATGGGTATGATTAGAGAAACTTCCATGAATAGAATTTGGCGATATAAAGATATAAGTTTTTAGAAAAAAGAGGATATTTAAGTATATTTTTTTAAAAAATAAATCTAGTCAAATGTTAATGTATCTAAATTTTATTCAGTTTCTTGAATTGTTTGGGTAGGGGTTTATGTTTGGCAGGTGCTCCTATTGCCAGATAGTATGGGGGCACGTCCCTAGTCACAATGGCCCCTGCAGCCACCATGGCTCCTTCACCCACTTCAATTCCTGAAAGGAATGTTGAATTTGCTCCAATTGATGCTCCTTTCCTTATTATTGGTCCTTTAAGATCATAGGTTGCTCGTAAAGGATAACGATCGTTGGTGAAGCATGAACAAGGTCCAAGGAAAACTTGATCTTCAATTAAAGTATTTTGTGGGATGTAAACATTTGATTGTATGCTGATATTGCTACCAATTTCGCAATGGCCCTCGATGACACTATTAGTGCCGAGGAGTACTTTGTCCCCTATTTTAGTCTTTTCCCGGATTAGTACTCCGTGTCCAGTTTGAAAATCATTCCCAATTTCCACATCATTGTAGATCACAGTGTTGGAACGGAGAAGTGCATTTTTACCTATTACTGGAGGTTTAGATCTGAATTTGTAACTAACTCCCAGAGTAACATTTTCATGCACTTTAGGCTGGTTAAGCTCTTCTTCAGTGCCCACTCCAAAGAATCGACTTCTAAAATTAGTCTTCTCATTGGAGCCCCATGGATTTTTAAATAACGACATATAACTCAATTTATCGTGTTATTGTTGTGGTAGATATTAGAGATGACATACTATTTCTTCATGCTCACTAATCTAGTTTACCATTTTACCAATACACATTGTATTGAGAATAGGAGTAGCATTATCCCAGTAAATTATTGGGACAATGGATAATTTCCTTTATTTTTTATTAACCTCCAACTGATTAAGAGCAATATTCATATATATAAGATTTCACCAATTATCTGTAAATATTGACGGGAGTCAAAATGAATAAACAATTTTTGGTTAGGATCGGGATTATTTTATTGATATTTTCGGTTGGATTATTCTTGAGATTGGATGCCGTTAATTTAGACGGATATTCTGATGCTGAAAAAAGTTTTTATCAAGATGAAAACGGTCTTCCTTACATGATCGAGTTGGACTCCTACTACAACTATCGTTTAACAAAAAACCTATTAGAACATGGATATATGGGTGATGCCATTATTAACGGTGTCCAATGGGATTTACATTCCTATTATCCTGGAGTTCCCCTTGATTACCCTCCTCTTATAGCTTATTTAACAGCATTCATCTATAAATTCGTGAATTTATTTACCGAAATACCTCTTCTAGTTGTCTGTTTTTGGTTATCTGCTTTTATAGCGCCTTTGGCAGGAATCATAGCCTATTTATTTATGGGTAGGTTCACTAACCAGTACGGGGCAGTTGCTGCAGGTGTGCTAACAGTAACTATTCCATTTTATTTCGCTCGCACAGTTCCAGGATGGTTTGATACTGACATGTTCAATTTAATATTTCCTTTTTTAGTGGTCTGGTTTTTATTTGAAGTATTTGATAATATAAATAAATCTACCGAAAAAGGGATTTATTTTTCAATATTTTCAGGATTATCTCTTTTCCTGTTTTCTTTGGCTTGGAGTGGGTGGCAATATTTATTTTATATCATAATCATTTTCTGGGCAATTCACATTATTTGGAGTAGTTTTAAGGGTGAAAATTTTAAAAACCATCTGTACTGTTTTTCAGTATTTTTAATCACCACTATAGTTTTAGTATGGTTATTTACCGGGTTTATTAATATTATAAAACTACTATATTCTCCTTTGCAATTAATTGGTTTATACGGGGCATCCTGGCAGGACTGGCCTAATATTTATATTTCGGTTTCTGAATTGGGTCCACCTTTCTTGGAAGAACTCCTTGCAGTGTTGGGAGTCTCTATCTACGCAGGATTATTAGGCATAATATGGATTGGCAGAATACTATCAAATGAATCATTACAAAATAGAATACTACCTCGAATGAACTGGTTATCGTTTTCGTTCTTAGTATTTTGGGGTTTTGCTGGTATTTTTTCTTTAACACAAGGTTACAGATTTATCATGCTCATTGTTCCTCCCCTGATTGTTAGCACAAGTTTCATGATTGGAATCTCAGTCCAATACTTAAATATCCTAGCAAACAGTGAAAAAACTCTCTTTCTTAGAAAAAAACCAGTTTTAACTTTTTTTGCTATTATTATTTTATTTGTAACATTACTTCCGGGAATAATTAATGTACAAATGTACAATTACTCGACTCCAAATATAGATGATGATTATTGGGAAGCAGCCATATGGATAAAAAATAACACAACCAAAAATACGGTTATTGTAACTGATTGGAGTTTTGGTCATGTATGCACGGCTATTGCTGATCGTTCTGTTGTTCAAGATGGTAGAATGGGTTATATAGAAACGTTATCAGCGCGTAACTATGATAATTTATATCCATTTAAAGACAAATCTCCAAGCACATCCCGGAATTACTGGATTTCTAGATCATTTTCTACAGATAATGAAAGTCTTTCTGCAGGAATTCTCCAAATGATCACCACTACCGGGGATCAAGGTTTTATCAAGATAAATATGAGTATAAAAAACACAACAAAAACTGTGGAGGTAATGAATAATATATTAGGTCTTCAACGGTCTGATGCCAAAGAATTACTTATTAATCACTACAATTTCCAAGATCATCAAGTGGAAGAAATTTTAAAATTAACACATCCTGAAAATCCATCACCAATGGTTTTAGTCACCTATGATAATGATATTGTTCATGGGTTTTGGACTTTTGAGTTTGGGGAGTGGAACTTCCAAGAAAGACGCACCAATAATTACACTTACTCTGTGGGGGATGTAGAAAAGAAAGGTGATTTATTCATTTTTTCTAATGATGTTATGTGGGATATTAAAACTAAAAATGTTGTTTGGAAAAATAAAACACCATATTGTGTGGGTTATGTTAAAAATAGAAGCTCAGAAAAGATTTATATGGATTCTAATAGTGATTTTTGTATATTCATAATTGATGATAAAAAGGCAGTGGTCATGGATAAAAGATTTGAAAATTCCATCTTCACCAAGTTAGTTCTTGAAAAGAGCAACTCAACGATTTATAAACCTTTATATGCAAATAAAGGCGTAACTGTTTGGGGATTAAAATAACAAAAAATTACATCCTATTAATTGTATTATCCCTTGCAGTTTCTACAACTTTAGTAATGTTTCCAGCAACAGAGTCGGTAATATCTAATACGAAAATACCTGCAATAATTACAATAACTAGAATAGCACCAATAAGCAGTATCATTTCTGCACTAATTTGACCTTTTTCATCCATATTTATCCACCTTCAAAGAAATCGTGCCTTTTAAGGTGTATTGAGTTGAAAATTTTTTTCATCAACACATCTTAATAATCATTTACTATTAGTCATATATGATGCGAGTAGTATAAATCATTTATTATTTCAGATATGTATCACATTTTTTTTTGGTTTTTTGCTCTGTTTTTGAGAGGTATTTGGTCAAATGCTTTGAGTTCTTCATTTTATACATTTTCTTATTGGTTCTGTGTCGTATGCTTTGTCTGCTACTATGTAATTTGGTTTATATTTTTTGATTATGTCTTAATGCGGGTTTTGCAAATTGTGTGTCGTATTTTCGGTCCATGTGATGTTTGATATATATAAAATAAGGCGTGTTTTTACGTCTATTGTTAAGTAGGTTTTTTTTATGTAGCTTTTTCTTTCTTTTTGCCTTATTTTTGCATAATACTTGTGTGCATAATCATTAGTGAAACCAGAGCCGTCTAATGCTATTATATCTTGCTTTAATATCGTTTAATGATAATTATTAAACGGTTAATATTTTCTAATTTGTTTTGAAGGTAGTCTTTTAAAAAATTTTTGGGATCGTTGTAAAAGTGTGGAACCTTTTTTATTCTCAATATATTTCTTAATTAGGTCTGATACATCAATAAAAATCAATTATTTCACGATATAGTTGATTTTTGTGTAAATTTTCATTGCTAATGTTGTGAATATAAAATGGTTTGAAAAAGCATTTAGATATACTTGCTTATCGCTATTTTAACATAATAATATGTCCTTTCAATGAATTCGACCAACTTATTTTCTTTTAATCCACTATTCTATGTTTGAAAATCTTTTAAACATTGAATATCTAGAATTTTTAAAATTAAAATCCAAAAGATTTAACTGCTTTAAGACCCTACAATAAACAGGGGAATAATAGATTTTGTTAATCATAATAATATTATTCCTCTTTCCCTTTATAAATACTTTAGCAACTGTATTTAAAAATATGTAAGTGTAATTTCGAGTGAAAACAGGAAAAACTCAACCTAAAACTAATAAAGTTATTTTTTATTACCAAAAAAAATCAAACAACCTCAATTTCAAATAAAAAAAAAACATGGTTTCTACAAAGCCATAATCATAAAAAAAATAAAAAAGTAACCAACAAATATTGAAATATTTATTGGCATTACGTTACGGCACACTTAAATATTCTGTCTTGCAGAAACACTGCTTCTTACAGCAGTTATATCGTCACTGCTTCTGAAATTGGTGTTAGCGAAGTATTGTTGGTAGATTATTAGTGCAGCTATTGCGATCACTATAACACCACCGAACAATAGAATGTATTCAGCTGCGCCTTGTCCTTTTTCGTCTTTTAACAAACTCATATTTTTTCCTCCAATATTTTTTTTTAAAATTATTAATGAATGTGATATCTTATTCATAAGATATTATATAAGTGTAATGTTTTATCCTCTATTATAACTCTGGTTAACACTTGCTCTGACTGAACTCAAATCTGTTTCCGAGTTTATTCCAGCGCCAGTTTCGAAGTATGCTTGGTAAATTAACAATGCAGCTATAGCCATCACGATTACACCGCCAAACAGTAGAATGTATTCAGCTGCGCCTTGTCCACGTTCATCCTTAATAATATTCATACTTACCCCCATGCCTCATTGAAGATCCACATAACTTCTTTGAAGACCTCATAATGATAATACTATTTATTCATTCTACTTATATATATAATTGTTGGTGGAGAGCAAAATTGTCAGCTTGACAATTCCGAGTCTTCAAAATGTATTTAGTTTCACATATAAATATCTTTTATATACTCTTTTGTGCATATTATCACATAGTGATTTAAGGGGATGGTGGATTATGCCTAAAAACTATAATTTAAGAAATATAATCCTAGAAGTACTGGAAGGTAATGAACTATCAAAAAAAACCATTTTAGAGGCTGTTAGATCCAGATCAGGGGTGGGAGCATCTGATAAAACCTTCAACGAGTCTTTAATGGCATTGTTACGTGAGGGGCAGATCTACATTGCAGATTATGATTTCTCAATCTACACTGGTGTGAAAAGAATTCAGTCAATAAGGCCGGATGGTATTGTTTTCGGAGTTTCCAGAATGGATTTCGTGGAAATAGAAACCATATTAAAACAGATGGAAAGCCAAAACCAGGAAGAAGTCTACCGTGCTTCCAAAAACCTTAAAAGATTATTCCGCAGAAAAATCGATGAAATTCGAAAAGACAAGAACCAGGAAATAGAAAGTAATGCAGATTCCCTTTTTAACCAGACCATGTATTACATGAACTCTTTAGGAGAAGAACCAAAAAGGAGTCTAAGAAATAAATTAGCATGGAGTTTAAGCAACAATAAAGGGTCACTTGAAATGTTTAAAAGCATTGCATCATTTATTGAATCTCAAAAAATGAGTTAACTAATGAGAAAACCTAATCAAACATTTTTTTTAGGTAATGGTTCCTAAAAATATAGAGGATCTACCTAGAATTTTTAATCAAACTATAATTATGCAAAAACAAATTCCATAAAGAGTTTTTTAAAATCTAACAACAGATTACTGATAGTGAAGTGGCTTAAATGAAAGTACTCTTTATCCCCTGTGGTATTGGAATGGGACACACATCCCGTGCAGTAGCCCTGGCTGGGAACGTCATCAGAAATGGAGATGAGGTTCTTTTTGCAAGTTATGGTTCTGGTTTCCAGATGCTGAATAGTTACAGTAACTTCAATGTGGTCAAACTACCAGAAATCAAGTTTTATGGCAGTTCAGGTGAATTAAATCTAAAATACACAGCAAAAAAATCTATTGACGCTCCATTCATTTTTTTAAAAAGCATTTACCATGAATCCCGCATTATCAAGGAATTCAACCCAGATGTGGTTGTTTCTGATTCCCATTATTCGGTTCCCATCACCTGTAAAGTTATGGGAATACCTTGCGTACTGGTAAGCAATGACTTATACCCTGACTTTAAAGAGGTTTACCAGAACGACCGAACCATGGAGTACCTTGAAAATGGCTTGCAACGCTTCATAAAAGATGTATCAAAATTGTGCCAGTCAATTATCATTCCGGATGTAAAAAATTCATGGGAGATTCCACCACAAATTCGTGAACGGGTTAATTTCACTGGACCCATCCTTAAAATGAATACCAAGACCATGGATAGTAAAGTGGAACTTCGCCGCAGATTCGGATTTGAAAAATCAGAGAAAATAGTAATGGTCACTGTAGGAGGATCCCAATTTGGGAGTAAACTTCTAAATCTGGTTTGCAAGGCAGCCCCAGATCTGGATTGTGACCGGTTAATATTGGTAACCGGGCCACAGAACAAGCTGGATCATGCAGAATCATCATCCCGCATAATTGTAAAGAAGTACTTGGAAGATATGATGGAATGGATGAAACTATCTGATCTGCTGGTAAGTCTGGCTGGGCATACTACTTGCATGGAATTAGCGTCTCTGGGAATTCCCAGCCTATTAATACCCATTGAAAACCATCCTGAACAGTTAAAAAATGCACTTAAAATGGAAAGTTATGGAATCGCCCATGTGAAAAACATGGAAAATTTAAATTCTAAAGACCTTACCAATTACATTAATTATGCACTGGATGACCCGGATTTGAAGGAAGGATCAGCCCATACTCAAAAAATATTCTCACAATACAATGGAACTGAAAAAGCATCTAAGATCATCAAGGACTGTATTGCCGGTAATAAAAATTAGATCCACTGAGAAATTAGGCACCCCACCAAAAAAATAGAGTTATTCCATTAAATAAGATTCAGGGAATCCTTTGATAAAATCAATAAAAAAACAATAATATATCTATCATAATTCATTAACAAAATAGTATGAAATGTAAAATTAAAAAAAATTGGTTGAATATTATTGTTGTGATTCCGGAAAATATTAATAATTGATCAGACCCATTTTTATTATGGAAATCATTTTTATAAGACCTATACTGAAAGAACGATAATAATGGTGTGTGATGTAACTAATAATTTATAAATAATCCCTAACATAATAGAATCAGGAGGTATGAGGATGATCAATTTAATTGTCAGTGTTTTTGGGGCTCTCATGGTGATTGGTGGATTATATTTTATGTATCTTGGTTTTAGTATTCCCCCCAACCCATTAGCATTCTTCGTAGGTTTAATAGCATCAGTTTTTGGAGTTATTTTAATCATATTCTTTGGAAGCAGAATAGATCTTTCTGGAGGAGTCATTTCAAGACCAAAAAAGGAGGTTTCTCCAAGACCATCTGTTAAAAAGTCAAAACCAGTTAAAGTCCCGCCTAAAGTGAAAAAACCCTCAATACCTCGTGATACTTCTAAGTCTAAGGCTATTAAACCCAAACCAGTTCCTAAAGAGGAACCTAAATTAATTAAACCCACAAAAACTACACCGTCAGAAAAAAAGGGAAAGGCAATTAAACCCCAGAAGACAATAAAACCCAAAAAAGCTGTTACTCCAGAAAAAGCCATAACTCCCAAAAAGATCACACCTCAAGCTAAACCGCAAGCTGACACCGAAAAACCAACAACTTCACCACAAGATGCTGCCCAAAAAACTAAGGTAGCACCTAAAAAAATCGCACCAGTTAAAAAATCTGCAGAAGAACAAAAGCCACCATTATCTGGCCAAAAAATAACCCCAGAAAAAACACAAAAACCTGCAGAAGAAAAAATGAAACCTCCTGCCCCCAAATCTGTGTTAGAAACTGCTGATAAGGAACGTTTGAAAGAACTTCAAACACGCCCTGGGCGTGATGATCAGTTTGTTAAAAATAGGCTGAACAAACTGAAAGAAAACTATATTGAAAATGCAAAGGACATTGAAAACATAATTGATGAACGCTTAGACTCATTCAAAGGAACCATTGACAAACTAAAGACAGACTCAACGGAACCCAGCATAATATGGTCATTTGAAGCCCAAGATGTTCAGGAAGCCATGAAAGACACCATCATAACTGCTGAAAGTAAGTTATTGATGATGTATCCCTGGGTGCGTAATATTGACGTTGGAATACTCAAGAAATTCATGGACATTAATAGTCGTATGATTATCCAGGAAGCTAGTCTGGATGATGATGCTTCAGTGGAATTAATCAAATTACTGCAAGAGAAAAATGTTCACATCAGAACCATGCCACATGTACACACTGTGGCTGTGGTGGCAGATGAGGCTAACGGTCTGATAATATCCACCGATCCTATATACGAAAGTTATGAAGTAGGGGTTATCTACAAAGATAAAAAATCTATTTTAGAAATAGAACGAATGTTTGAGGATGCTTGGAGCATCTCACAAGATGTGGATCTGGGGTTACGAGAATGAAGATCAAATGGCTGGGACATTCTGCATTTTTAATATCCACACTTAACAAGGTGAACATTTTAATTGACCCCTTTATTAGGGATAACCCTTCCTGTCCAGTGGAGGTGGATGATCTTAAAGCAGACATCATATGCGTAACACATGGTCATAAAGACCATTTCGGGGACACTGTTGAATTGGCTGAGAAAAATGGTGCCACCATAATCTGTAACCATGAACATTCAGTATATCTATCCCAACAAGAACTGGAAACCATGGGTATGAACAAGGGAGGAACAGTTAAATCTGAAGGAATATCATTCACCATGGTCAATGCTTTTCATTCTTCAGACATGGACTTTGTTGATGGAATAGGTCCTGGTGGGAGTTCCTGTGGTTTTATACTGGAACTGGAAAATAATCGGAAGATTTACCATTCTGGTGACACCTGTATTTTTGGGGACATGAAAACAGTAATCAGAGATATTTACCGGCCACATATTGCATTACTTCCTATTGGCGACCGTTACACCATGGGGGTAATGGAGGCTTCCATAGCTGCAAATTGGATCGAACCAGAAGTCATAATACCCATGCATTACAACACATTCCCAGTGATAGAACAGGATCCATACCGGTATAAAAAAATGGTTGAAATGTCCACTAACACTAAAGTAGCCATACTTAAACCTGGCGAAACATATCAGGAGTAACCAAAGCCACCACTAATAATTTTAGACAAGAAAATTTATATTAATTCAATACGTATTCTATCAAATGCAAATAGTAATAGTCCATTTTATCTGCCAACCAAATTAGCAGATTAAAAAGGACTAGATGAGTATTATTCAGAATTAAACAAGATAGTTAATGTGCGGTCATAAAAGAGTGATTAAATGGTTGATATCATGCAAAGGATTTTCAGGAAAAAATTTTTCAGAGACATCTTCAACAAACTTATAGGAAAGGAAAAAAAACTCAAAATCGGATTTTACGGACATCCTAACTCAGGCAAAACTACCCTAGCTAATAGAATGACCAAAGACTGGACTGGTAAATCATTGGGGTTAATCTCAGAAATACCTCATGAAACCCGAAAGGTCTGCCGGCAAGAAAGAGTCACCCTCACCTATGATGGTGTTGAACTGGACTTTGATATCATAGACACTCCTGGAATTGCCACTAAAATTGATTATAAAAATTTCTTAGAATACGGCCTATCAGAACAAGATGCGAAAGAAAGAGCTAAGGAGGCTACGAAGGGCATAATTGAAGCTATAAAATGGTTAGATGATGTTACGGGTGTTCTTCTAGTGGTGGACTCCACTCAAGACCCCCTAACCCAAGCCAACATTACCATTATTGGTAATTTAGAGGCACGCAACATACCCTTTGTAGTGGTGGCCAACAAGGTAGATCTCCCTGAATCAAACACTGGAAGAATCCTCTCTGTGTTTCCCCAGCATAGAGTGGTGGGAATATCTGCCCTTAAGGGAGAAAATGTAGATGAACTTTACCAAGCTATGGTGGAAAGGTTCAATTAGGAGGGTTTTTATATGAATGAAGTGAATTATGCTCTTAAAATGGATTTCATATCCTCTGATGTTCTTAAAAGCCAGAGTAGTATTGAAAAAATTTCCATGATTATGGAAAAAGTAAAAAAGGGCGAAATACTGGTAATCGAGGGTGGTTTGGAGCCAGAGGAAGAAGCAGAACTTATTGAAACCACCATGCGCGAGATCGATGTGGAGAGTTTTGTGGGAATTGATATTTACACCTTAGAAAAAGATGAAGCATCATTTTTTGGCCTTTCAAAGAAGAAAACAGTGGGTATAACCATAATTGGTCCAGCTAACATCATGAAACAGGTGAAACGGAAATCTAACTTCATATCCATGGTGGCCAGTCTCGGTGATAGTGATGCATCGATGTATTAAATGCGGAAAGGAATTTCAAGACTCAGAAAACCTCCTCCTGGAAGGATGCCCCCAATGTGGTAGTAAGTTCTTTGAATTCCACCAGGACGGGAAAGTAACCAAGATCAAGGAAAGTAAGGGTAGTTCTGTGGAAACAATAATGGTTCATGAGCAGGGAGTTTATGAGTTGAACCTTGAATCCATTATGGCTGATGAATCAGTTATAGTTTCAGATGAAGAAGGAAAATATCTTATTGACATTAACTACATTTTAAAAAAGAAAAATAAGCAAAAAAAAAGGTCATAACTTCCTGAATCATCCTACTATGCAAAATCACATTTTCCAGAAGGCAACACCCGGATTACATCATCCAAAGTTAAAATATGGTCTGGGTCGATTTTTTTAAGAACAGACCGGGCTATCTCCTCTTTTTTAGTGAAACCTGGCTTTAAAACCACGTAATTCTCCGAATATTTGGCCACTGCGTCTTCAGGACCTGCCATTATCCGTTCCCCCTCATAATCAACAATACCCACTGCTATTTTTAGAGGTATTCCCCTAAGGTAATTCCTGCTGCCCCTGATTATGAAGGCCCCCCTGGCCACGAACTCACCAGATTGCGGTGTTTTGGAAACCTGATCTGGATGGACCCAGTAAACATCCTGAGAACCATAACCCTTACTCCAAGCACTGGAAAACGATGCAGCCAGGAATCCTGCTTCCTGGATAGTGCTTTCAGGGATATCCTCTTCACCCTTTTTTATAACCACTGATGGGGCGCCATGGATATCGGAGTGGAGGTAGATGTCCTGGTTGTCTAGGTAACGTTTTACCACCAGTTCATTGGTACCAGCATCTCTGCCACCAACCACCAGCAGCCCATCAGATGAAAGGAACCATCTAAGTTTTTCAAACCATTTAAGTTCTCTACGCACTCTTTTCTGGGGAACTTGAACCTTCTCCAGGGCTAAGTCCCGTTTATTCCTCATTCTCTCCAAATCCTGTTTTGTGCGTTTGATGGCTATTTTAACACCATTAATTTTCTTTTTGGCTTTTTTTCCTTTGTCATAATATTTTGCAGCGTTTTCAGGGATGTCTAGGTTGGCATCAACAATCACCCGTTCATCCTCTAAATTCAATAAAAGCACACCCATCTTATCTAGTGATTCAATAGGTTGAGCTTCTTTCAAACCTTCTTTACGGCCTTTTTTGAGTTTTGATCCTATTTCTTTCCATGAAAATTTTTCCCGGGCATTATGAATGATTTCCAGAATATTTTGAACCTCACTGTAATGGGCATATAAAAGGTCACCTTTTTTTTTGGAGTCAACAACAGTTTTACGGAATCCTTCCAAAGTTTCCTCCTGTATCCTGAGCCGTTTTTCATATTTACCTACTTCTTTTGCCCAAACATCTTCCTGGACCTTCTTGATATCTGCACCAACCTTTCTGCTGTAGAATTCATCGGCAGCCTGGTTGAAGGTGTCAAAAGATTCTTTCTTAAAGTCTTTATAAGTTAGAATATCCAGTGGTAGCAGATCTTCTTTACCTATTTTCGTGGCAGTTGGAACTTTTTGGTTGTGATTTTTTTCTCCACCAACACCATTTGCATCTTCTCCTATAATCTCGTGCACGATTTGAGGCTGGAATTTGAAGGTTTTAAGGGGTTTAAAAAGTTCTTCCATGCTTTGGTGGACTAATTCAATTTTATCTGCACTTAGATCATTGGCTGGGAGATTTTTATCAACACCTGAACGTAGAATTATCTCTTCTGAGTACATGCCCCCCAATCCGCTTCTGGCAAGAGTTCGAATAACATCTGAGTCAGAATGGCTGAATAAGTCTTTTAAATCATCTAGTTCAACATCAAGGGGGTGTATTCCTCTTTCCTGAGGGTACTGGTATTTTTCCTTTGAAGTTATCTTTCTACCCTTAAGATGGCGATGTTTGAGGGGGAGTATTATCTGGTTTGCTTCATCCAAAAGTATTATATTGCCTTGGGAGAAAAGTTCTACAACCAGTGTAAAATCATGTTCTTTCTGGATATCAATTTCCAGTATACGGTCAAAGTTATGCTGCCTAACTCCCCTTACTGTGGCGTTTTTCAAGTGTTTTCGAAGAAGCATGGGAAATGATGGAGGCACTTTAGGGTTTTCTGGTGGATACTGGGTGGTGTGCACCCGAACTCCAGCTTGGAAAACCACATCAACTCTTCCCTTTCCTGGAACATGGAATCTTATGATCACAGTGTCCCTGGTGGGTTGGTATGCTTTTTGAACCCTTGCATCTTTAAGTAATTGGTTGAGTTCATGGGAAATGGCGTAAAGATCAACATTGGACATGGTTTTCATGGAAACACCTTTATTTATATTTATATGAACTATAATTTAATATGTAAAATGGAGGAAAAAAATGGAACTCGAAGTTAAGTTAACTGGTGTGCATGCTGTACTTGCCATTGTTGCAGGTTATTTATCATTTTTACTTTCAACTGGAGCCATTTCAGGCTTGGGTAAAAATGAGGTTATTGCAGTTCTTGCTGGGTTGATTATTCTTTATCTGGCAGGGCAGCTATCTGAGCGAATCTTTGGCAAAGAACAGGTTGGCGGATTTAAAGGCTGGCTATGGAGTGGTATTGTACCTTTCTTCTTTATCTGGATAGTAGTTTGGGTTCTTTTCTACAACCATTAGGACATGGTTGGAATTACCAAGACATAATTTTTTTTTACATTATATCTTTTTTCAAGTAGTTCGTACTATACCTCTTTAGATTGTCCAGTAGAATACCCATATAAAGACAAATAGCAGTGCCAGTACAAAGACTAATGGGGCGAAGATCCTACTTACTGCCACAATAGAACTAATGGTGGTCACCAGTTCTGTTGAGTGTGTGGGACCTAGTGTATTGATTTTTGAAATTTTCGCTAACTTGACACCTGCTGTAACTGGTTCCAAATCATCTATAGCCTTTTTTGTGCATTCAACTATTTTGGCAATGATAATATCTTGGTTTCTAGTTCCCAGTGGATTGTGACCACCAGATAGGTTGTTAACAAAGTGGGTGTCGGTGGTCATTGCTTCGGCAAAATCCACACCAGTTTTTTTAACTGCATTGAGGATCTCATCACGGAATCCGATAACCATGTTGTTTGCATCTAAAATGATGTATGCAGTTTTCTGGCCACCCACCTCTAGTACCATCACTTTAACCCCGCTTTCTCCCACTCCACTCTTTTTATCCAACTCTTTAATGGGGTCATTGGCACAGCCCATTTTAAATTCTTCTTGGTCAGCTTTTTCCAGTTTTTCAGCCGCATCTAAGAGTTGGAATACTTCGGGGTTTCCAGGCAACACACGTCCTGATTCTCCTTTAAATGAGTTATGACAGTCCACAAGAACCACATTTTCTGCTTGTGTACGTCCTTGGATTGTTTTTATCAGGGACAAACCCACACCGAAGTCAATATCATCAAAACCTAAAGGTGCGAATGTGGCTAAAATTATTAAGTTATCTCCGAAATACTGAACACCTAACTTAGCATTTTCACTTTCTACTTGCATAAAAGGGCTGGCCACTTTAGAATATTCCATATCTTCTAAGGCGTTTTCTACCACTTTTTTTATTTTACATATCTCCCTGGAGCTAACTGGGTTAAAATCATGGGTTGAAGGGCCGTGGCTGACCATGGTAAAGGTGTCGAAACTATCAGCCAGGAGAGTGGGCATGTTACCCCCGCCAATATTTCCCACAGGCCCTGGATGAACACATGGAGATATGAAAAGACCCTTAATCCCGTTTTTGGTTTTAAAACTAATCACACCTACTAAAGTGTCAATAGGTTCGCCCATATCCTCAAAAAGTCGTTCCATTGCCTTAGAACCTTCTGAATATTGAGCTAGGAAGAGTGATAGTAGTTCTAGTCCGCCAACGCCCAAATTTCGGCGGATTGGTGATTCAATTACTAGTATGAAGGAGTAAATAGCGATCATCAATATTAATCCGGCCACGATTCCTTTCAATGCCATGGCTATGATGCTGAAAGGTCCAATATTCGTACTTATACTCGTTAAAAAGACAATAACTACCACCATACTTAGGATAAGGATGGGTTGAAATGCGGATATTATAATTGACCGCACTGCACCGATATTGGACGTTCCCCAAATGATAAATGTACGCAAGCCAAAGGCTAAGACGCAGCCTAGTATTAACGCGTCAATAATATAACTGTAAACCGTGAATTTGGAGATTAAACTACCTACAATATATACTATGGAAATTAGTATCATGGTTAAGAGGGATATGAACATGGAGTGTTTCATTTTCATGTATCGCCGTCCTTCCATGCTATTGATAATTGGCTGGGTTATTGCACCATCCATTATTGAAGTTAATCCGAAGATAAGAAAACCAGTGGATCCACCATACACTATGCTATCGAATAATGATACTTTGGGGTCTAAATAGGCAGCAATCACTCCAACAATGAAACTAAGAAAGGTCATGGTTAAAATTGAATAATTACTGGGGGGAATAGTTACCAAGTACTTGGTCAGATTGGTAATGTTATCAACGGCAGACATAACTCACCTCTATAAAAATTTGAAAATACTGAGAATGTAAGAGTATTGTAAACCTTACATATTAATTCTACTCTTTTTATTTGAAATTTAGTTTATGATTCAAGATTCATTAAGATATTTCCACTATTGCTATTTACTTCTTAATATGGTAAGAAAAACAGTGAATGAATTAGTGAGAAAACATTTTATTAACTTGTTTGTATACTTTTTAGTATTTCTATTAATCATTGTTATCTCCATATTTTCATCTAATTACACTTATTAAATAATTGATTAAAAATAGTTAATATTTTATTACTATACTTTTGTTTTGAAGTTTTCCATCTTCCTTTCTTTTCATGTGGCAATTTGTAATATTAGGATTCCAAAAGTTAGAATTTTTTTTAAACGTATTTTTTTAAATAAAACAATTCATGCAAACGTAAAGGAATGTAATGTAATGCCATGTATATAAAACTATTCACGACTTATTTAAACAGATCTAAAAAAATGTTAATTGAGGCCTAATTAAATTTTAAACCATTAACAATCTTTAATTTCATGTTAATTTTGTTTTCAACTTATAAAAATATGTGAACCATCATAGGGGTTGGATAGTATATTATGGAATGGGATTTATTCCCAAAGCCTTATTAAAAATGGAAAGAATTAAATCTATATTAAATATATAATTACTCAAAATCAGATTCGACATAGATTACAAGGAAAATCACATATAAAGATTTTAATACTTCATTTCAAATCACCCCCCTAGGTGAATCTTGTTGTGATCATAGTTAGGAATATATCAGGTGTGTTAATGGTTTTTAATGGAAAAAAATCCTCTAAATTAGCGGCTAGAGAAGGTGGCTTCTTATTTTGCAGCCACTGTGGAGGACATTACAAACTAAAAAAAGGTGAATCCCAACGTGATTATAGTAAGTGCGAATGTAACAATCCCTTGGAATTCTGCAAAACCAAGAAAATCTTGGACCAGAAAATACATAGTCGTAATCAGAAAAAAGAGGCTTTCAACCATTTTGAAAACCGTATATCAGAAAGAAGAGAAAATTTGAAAGATATTTTCCCTAAAGTAGTAATAGACGATGATTTTATAACAGATAGGCAGGTAGAAACCGATTTATGGGATTTTTTAGATAATCGGTTTGAAAAAAAAGGATCTCAAACTGGCAACGAATCCGAATTAACCAGCCAGAAAAAATATCTGGACATAATTCTGGAAGAAGAACGCTTAATGACCATAATTAACCAGAAAAAAACCAGAATGAAAAATGAGTCAGCAATGGATCAAATTGTTAATATATACAACAATAGCGATCCAACCCGTTTATTAGGGATAATAATTATCATATTGATTATCATCCTATTTGCAGTTGTTATAACTCAATTCATGAGTTAACAACTATCAAATTCCCAAAAAAATAAAACCAGCTGGAAATTTAATAATAAAACATATTCAAATTAATTACTCAATTTTAAATATTCTAAACAACTTTTATAAACTACTAAAGGTATGATTATGGAAATACATCTTAAAACGCCTCTAAATAGGGAAGAAACTCAGAAATTAAGAATAAAAGATTCAGTTTACCTATCTGGAACCATTTACACAGCTCGGGACAGTGCTCATAAACGCCTAGTTGAAAAAGGATCACCAGTACCTCTGGAAGGGGCGGTAATATTCCATGCAGGCCCTATAATAAGAAACCAGGATAATAATTACCAGATGGTGGCTGTTGGCCCAACCACCAGCACACGCATGAATCCATATCAAGCAGAAATCTTGGACCAAGGAGTGCTAGCAGTAATTGGAAAGGGAGGCATGGACCAAAAAACATCCGATGCCTTAAAAAGAAATGGAGCAGTCTTCATGGCCGCAGTAGGTGGCTGCGCTGCACTATATGTTAACTCAGTTAAAAAAGTCAAAAATGTCCACTGGCTGGATCTGGGAGTGCCAGAAGCCATATGGGAGTTGGAAGTTAAAAAATTCGGACCACTCATCGTTGCAATGGACTCCACTGGCGCCAACTTATATGAAGAAACTCGGAAAAAATAGATCTTGAAATGTAAAATGATCAACACCATGATTAAAGGAACTAAAACCGTGGAACCTTCAAAAAATTCTATTTTAAACGGTTTTATAGACACCCACATACACACCAAGCCAGATATAAAACCTCGCCTATTAGATGACTATGAAGCAGCTCTAGCAGCCAAAAACCATGGAATGAAGGCTATTGTAATAAAATCTCATGTAGAATCCACAGTCAGCCGAGCATACCTAACACAAAAGTTAACTGGGCTGCCAACATTTGGAGGAATCACACTAAACTGCACAACCGGTGGTTTGAACCCAGAAATTGTTAGCATCACCTCTTTGATGGGAGGTAAATTCGTGTGGCTGCCAACAATACACCACAATGATATCCAATTAGAACCTGAGCCTTTAGAGGAAATATTAAACATTATTGCTGAAAACAAGATGGTTCTGGGAACTGGTCATCTGCATCCCTATAAAATATTTCAGGTTTTAGATGAATGCCATAGCAAGGGTATAAAAAAAATCGTAATCAATCATCCATTAACCAAAGTTGTCGGCGCATCTGTGGATCAACAGAAAGAAATGGCCCGTCACGCCTATCTTGAACACTGTTGGGTGGCAACCATGCCCCAACACGATCATCTGAATCCGAAAATCATTGCTAATGTAATTAAAGAAGTTGGAGCTAGCAATTGCATACTGGCAACGGATTTAGGCCAAATACATAATCCCCCGCCAGTTCAGGGTCTAGAAACTATGATTGAAACTTTAATCTCCCATGGTATTTCCTGGAGAGAAATTCAGATAATGTGTCAGGAAAACTCAAAAAAATTATTGTTTGATTAAAAAAAATGGAAAAAACACAACACCCCCAACTGGTTCCTAGTAAACTTTTTTTCAGATACGAAATTCCTCAAACCAACTATTTTTTCTCCTTAAACTGGGAGCAGAATGTTTTAGTTATAAAACAGTTTAGAAAACACCCATCTAAAGATGAACAAATCAAAATAGTGCCTGATTATGAGGAATGGGCTGATTTCTGGGAAGAACTATCTGTAATCGATGTATGGGGTTGGTGTGAATTATATGAAGTTAAATGCACAGATGCATGTGTTGTAGGTGACGAATGGGAGTTATATATTAAGTTTAAAGATGAACACGTGGAATCTTATGGTTATAACAGTTATCCTCCCACATTTAGGGAGTTCATAAAGTTGGTAGAGGAATTGACTGGTATCGTAGTAGAGTTTATACACCAAGAATAGTTTCCATTTATCAAAAAATTCATGAAACATGTCTTACCAATTTACTACTAAATTATTAATCTACGAAACTGTCCTATTTGCACTGGCCAGTATATATGATGTTATCGAAAAACACCATTTTCGCAAATTTTTGTTTTATGACAAAAAAAAGGGGAATTAGATCCATTGAAATATTATAGATCACCAACCGAAGAACTGTTGATTGGGTGATATAAATTTATTTTAATCAAAACACTTAATACTAATTTTCAGGGAGGATGAGAAAATACCCAAGATTGAAATTGATCCTGAATTATGCACCAAGTGTGGCACATGTGTTGAGAACTGTCCAGTGAATATATTCCAACAAGATGATGAAGATTCAATTCCCAAGATCCAAAATGAAGAAGAGTGCATTTTCTGTGCCCAGTGTGTGGACAACTGTCCAGCAGATGCAGTGAAACACGAAAATTTCTAGAATAAATTAAGAAAAAATTAACATGATCATCCGACATCCATACATTAGGTGTCAGATTCACGGACAAACTTTTTTTAAATAAGTTCTTAAATAATTCACCCATCAATTTAAGAAACACAATTGGGGTTAGTTGTGTTGTATTAAAGCTATTCGAACCTGGTTTGGGTCTTCTATAAATGCTAAAAATCCAACTGTTATTGGAACTGGTTCCATTATGACTTTAGCACCATTCGATTTAAGTTGTTCAATGGTGGTGTTTAAGTCTTCGACATCCATTCCAATTGAAAATAGCCCGGGCTTGTCTTCTGGATTTTTAATTAGTTCCACCATAGTATCCCCTTCACCTTTAAGTAATGTGATTTCACGTGCAGGTCCCAAATCGTACTTGCTATCTACTTCAAATCCCATAACCTCTGTATAAAAATTGATTGACTTATCCATATCCTTAACAATGATGGTAGCGTATTTTACCCTCATATAATCACCTGCCCATTAATATATTTCATTTATACACATTTGAATATTATGCACCCATTTGCATTTGATTGGCATGGTTTTCCACCATTAGACATGTAATTAGCACTCTCTCCAATTTTGGCAATTATAAACCTCTCGACTGGTTAAAACAAAAAAAATCACCAGTTACTCTGACACTTTTTGTCCAATTAAAGTTCCACAATATTTATATGATGCTTTTATTGTATCATATAATTGACAAGGGTTAATAGGGAGAAAAAAATGTCTGTTCAAGATAAACCTGTTAATAAAACT
Source organism: Methanobacterium sp. (assembly GCA_012838205.1). Lineage (NCBI taxonomy): Archaea > Methanobacteriati > Methanobacteriota > Methanobacteria > Methanobacteriales > Methanobacteriaceae > Methanobacterium > Methanobacterium sp. Next base: position 10,672 of record DUPR01000001.1, on the reverse strand, counting down.
GCTATTCTACTCATCGCTACTTTGGCCACATTTTTAACACCATTTATGGGCACTTCCTTAATCATTGCTCTTCCTACCATTGGAAATGATTTAGCAGTAAATGCCATTCTTTTAAGCTGGATTACAACAGGATTTTTTTTAGCATCAGCAATGTTTGCAGTTCCTTTTGGCAGAATTGCCGATATTTATGGGATGAAAAAGATTTTTAGCTATGGTATCATCATTTTAACCATCTCCACTTTTTTGGCTGCAATAGCTCCCACAGCCGAATTCCTGGTTTTAACTAGGGTTTTTCAGGGTGTTAGTAGTGCAATGATATTTGTAACGGCCCTTGCTATTATAACCTCAGTTTTCCCGCCTAAAGAAAGAGGCAAAGCCATCGGGATCAATATGATGGCTAGCTATACTGGGCTGGTTCTGGGACCCCTGCTGGGAGGGTTCCTGACACAGTATCTTGGCTGGAGAAGTGTTTTTTATTTCATTGTGCCATTGTGCTTAGTGGTAATAATTCTAGTTTTTTGGAAGATGAAAGGAGAATGGGCTGCAAGTAAAGATGAAAAATTAGATTATTGGGGAACTTTATTATACATTTTCATGCTTTCACTGGTTTTAATAGGATTTTCTACTATTACCGAGACTTTTGGTATTGTGATGGTAATTTTAGGCATTATTGGCTTTGCAGGTTTTGTTAAATGGGAGTTGAGGGTTGAACACCCAGTTTTAGACATTAGGCTCTTTTTTGAAAACCGGAGGTTTGCATTTTCCAACCTGGCAACTCTTATAACCTATATTGCAACATTTGTGGTGAGTTTTCTATTGAGCTTATATCTACAGTACATAAAAGGATTGGAACCAGAGGTAGCTGGTCTATTTGTGGTGGTTCAAACCTTTTTCATGGTGATAATGTCTCCATTTGCAGGTAAACTTTCCGATAGGTTTGATCCTGGAAAATTAGCTTCACTGGGAATGGCTATAATAACGGTGGGGCTATTAATTTTTACATTCATAACCAAACATACCAGTTTACATGTTATAATTTTAGGTCTAGCTGTTATTGGGATTGGGATTGGAATTTTTTCAGCACCCAATACCCATGCAATTATGGGATCTGTTAAAAAGAAATATTTTGGGGTCGCTTCTGCCACCTTAAGCACCATGAGACTTTTAGGTCAAACTTTTGGAATGGGACTAATTTTAGTAATATTTGCAGTCTATATAGGGGCAGTTCAATTTACTCCCCAAAATTATCCAGACCTCTTAAGGAGCATTCAATTAACATTCATTGTTTCATTAATTTTAAGCATAATTGCGATTTTTGCATCATTAGCACGGAATAAATAAATCCCCAATTTAGTATATGGATTTTCATCCCCAGAACAAGTTGTACCTATTTACACTAAATACTGAAACTATGGTATTCACTTTAATGGAATATTTTCAATTTAATTTTTTGTATTACAAATTATGGGGACTGTTTTCCCAGATTGGGTAAAAAGTGGGGTGTAATTTTTGGAATAATTATTTTAATATTAAAGATACAAGTTTAACCCTAGAATCATAAACAGTTAAAAAATAATCTTCCCGGATTTTTTTTGAAAATATAGGAGAAACATGGTTATGTTGGATTCTTTACTATCTGAACTATTTAATCAAAACATAATACTATTTCACATGATCAATCATGGGATGGGGAACGTTCTATTAGATTTTATAATGCCTTTAATTACTAACTTAGGGAGTTTTCTAGCATGGATTATAATCTGTGTCCTTTTATTCCTACTCGGGGGGGAAAATTTGAGGAAGGTAGCAATACTTACTTTAGCTGCCTTATTTTTGAGTAATGTTATTGTTTATTTATTAAAGATCATCATTGCCCAACCCAGGCCTTTCCTGGTCTTGCCTAATGTTGATCTTTTAGTCTCAGTAAATGAGATTTATTCCTTTCCCTCAGGGCATTCTGCTACATCTTTTGCTGCGGCAGTGGTAATTGGGTTAAGGTACAAACTAAATTTCAGAGAAAAAAGTTACGGTTTAATCTATCCTTTATTGGTTTTTGCAGGAGTTATCGGGTTTTCCAGGATTTACATAGGTGTTCATTACCCCTTTGATGTTTTCTTTGGTGCTCTTGTGGGAATTATTTCAGCCCTTCTAGTTTTGAAGGTGGAAGACAATAGATTGGTGGAGGAATTATCCCATATTTCGTTGTTGGATAAATTAAAGACTAAAAAGAATTAAAAACTTTTGCACATGATGAGAGTGGTGGATATCTAATGTTCAGTCTGGTTGAATACATAAGTAACATTATAATTTACATAGTTGAGAATTTAGGTTACCTGGGAGTTTTTTTGGCTATGACTGTGGAAAGTGCTTGTATTCCACTCCCCAGTGAAGTTATCATGCCTTTTGCTGGCTTTGCTGTGTATGAAGGCAAAATGAGTTTACTGGGAATTACAGTTGTCGGTGCTTTGGGTAACCTATTTGGGTCATTAATTGCCTATTTTGTTGGTCTTAAGGGTGGGAGGCCATTTCTGGAAAAATACGGAAAATACATTCTCTTAACTCACTCCCAACTGGAGAGGGCTGAGGACTGGTTTGAAAAGTATGGCCATGAGGCTGTGTTTGTTAGCCGAGTATTACCTGGAATCCGGACGTTTATCTCCTTACCAGCTGGCATCGCCCGTATGGATCTGAAAAAGTTCATAACTTACACTTTCCTGGGTTCATTACCTTGGTGTTTTGTATTAGGTTATCTTGGTGTTCAGTTAGGCCCTAAATGGGATGTTATCAGGGGATACTTCCATATACTGGACGTGATTGTTATTTTGGCAGTTATTGGCGTATTAACCTATTTCGTATACCAACATAAAACTAAAGATTAAGATAGTTTTTTTTATGAGAAAAATTTTCCTTAGTTCCTGAGTGGTTATATAGACTCTATGGTCGGTACCGATCTTACTTCGTTATAGTTCTGTTTAACGAAATAAATTTTTGGTTACATATCAACGGCACAATTTTTGATTTAAATTGATAATAAAAGTGGAATTTTACATTGCCTATTTAATTGAGAACATTATCAATATTTCTAGCTGAAAATATGGTTTTGAAAGAGAATCGTATTTAACAATCTTTATATTTAGTCATTCTATGGTACTAATCAGTTTCCCTGGATTTTCCTGAAGGCCTTGTGCTGGTCTATCAAATTGGATGACTGGAACATTAAACGTGTATAAATCTTCACATCCCTATTAGAGTATGAAAACTTTGTTTATGGAGAATAAATCATATCAGGAAAAACTATTAATACATGCATTAATTAATTCTCTTTATAGATTTATGTAATTGCTATTTTAATGACGGCCTTTTTTGTCTTTTCATATTTATAAGGGACAAAAACAAATAAGAAGACTAGTACTAAAATGAAATCAGGTGAATTCATGAGTAAAGAAGAACAGAAAATAACCAAGGAGCTTAACTCACGGATGAAAGAATTCAAAGCTGCCTTAAAAGATGAAAACAAGAAATTCGAACTTATGGATAACATTCCAGCCTCAGAAGGCATCATTCGCTTCGAAATCATACTACCCTCACAGAATCCTGAAGAATTCGTGGACGGACTTTTCTTGTATATGAATGATGAAGGAGTCATTGTTAACGCCGAATATTACTATAGAGACAAGTCAGAAGTAGAAGTGATAAATATTCCAGAAGATTATCTCCCAGTTATAACCGAACTTTTCAGTGATTTGTTCATATCTGAAGTTGAAGAATAAAATTAGCTCAGATTTAATTCTTTTTTAAGATTACATTAACAGGGACTGATTTTTCCATATCACTTCAATTAACGCAGAAATTATTAACCTATTTTTCTTTCAAATTTAAACCTTTTTCAGAATCAATTATTATTTTTAGGGGTTTTTCATATTAGTTTTGCAAGGAAATGATTATTTAACCTAATTTCAGTTTCAAAGTTTATATATGATAGTGATTTCATAGAGATAAACGAAATATATCAAAATGGTAAAAAAGCACCCAAGTATTAAAATGGGATTAAAGTATTGGTGGGTATTTAGCACCCGACAAATTTGGAATATCAACTTTAAAACTGGTTAAAATCAACAACCCTCGTCTTCATAATTTATATTATTAATTCGGGCCTAATTCATATTTATTAACATTAATATCCGTCCCACCATGCTCGACTTGTTTTTTTGTCCATAAATGTTAATTGGGAGGATAAAAATGCGAAGTTTTGAGAAACTAACTTCTTACATCCCACTTAGACGTTCTGAATCAGGTTCAAAGAATATTGGACTTCTGGTGGACGGACCCAACATGTTAAGAAAGGAATTCCGGTTGAATCTAGATTTAGTAAGAGAAATAATAGCCGAATATGGAAATATGAGAGTGGGAAAAGTTTTGTTAAATCAGTATGCCTCAGACAAACTTATTGAAGCAATAGTAAACCAGGGATTCACCCCCATTGTCGTGGCAGGAGATACCGATGTTTACATGGCTGTTGAGGCCATGGAACTTATTTACAATCCTAACATTGATGTTATAGCGTTGATGACTCGTGATGCTGATTTTTTACCCATCATAAATAAGGCTAAAGAAAATGGGAAGGAAACCCTAGTGATCGGTGCTGAACCAGGTTTCAGTGCAGCATTGCAGAATTCTGCCGATGATGCCATCGTCCTAAAACCCGACAAATCTGAAAACAGCATCCAGGAAGACTGAAATGATTATTAATTCTTCACTTGATGAGGTAAAAAGAAGAGAAAGTGCCTTAAAATACATTGCCTCCCAAGTTAAAGAAAAAGGAAGAAACAGCTTACATGATCTTTCAGGATTAGCTGGTGGATTTCCTGTTTCAGAATCTGATCTTACACTACTGGAAACCTATGCTGGTCCTGCTTATTTTTCCAAATCACTGCAAAAAGAGGGCATCATTCACCTTGGTGGTGAAAAGGTTTTGGCCTTCAACCGTACCAGTGCTGCTATTTTAGCAACAATACTGGCTTTTGTTAAACCTGAAGAAGAAGTAATCCACTACTTACCCCAGTTACCATCACATCCCTCCATCCCACGCAGTGCCAAACTTATCGGTGCATCTTACCAGGAATATGATGATATTAAAGATTTCAAAATAGGTGAGGGAACATCACTGGTAGTTATCACCGGTTCCACCATGGACCATCAAATAATTCCCCTAGATGATTTTGAAAAGATAATAAAGATCTCCCACAAACACGGAGTCAAAGTTCTGGTTGACGATGCTTCCGGGGCACGATTGCGTACTGTGCTATACAACCAGCCCAGAGCTATGGATATGGGTGCCGATCTGGTTGTCACCAGCACCGACAAATTAATGAACGGCCCAAGAGCAGGTTTAATGTCTGGAAAAACCCAATTCATTGACCAAATAGCAGATAAAGCCCACCAGTTTGGTTTGGAAGCCCAAGCGCCAGTAGTTGCTGGCATCTTAAGGGCGTTGGAAATATTTGATCCTCAAAGAATTATTGAATCAATAGAAAGGAAAGATAAACTACATCATCAATTAAAGAAACTAGTAAAAGGTATTGAGAAAACCCCCACCGGAGTGATGATTTCTGAAGATAAACTCTGGAGGGAAGTTAAAACTCCTGAAAACAATTTATCAATTTCCAAACGTGAACTTGCAACTACAATGGCCATGTTACTCCTGAAAGAACATAACATAGTGACCATCCCTGCAGTGGGAATGCCTGGAGTCACAGCAACTATACGATTGGACATGGCATCAGATGATGCTAAAAATTTAGATGATTCTCAAATAGTTAATGCAATCACTGATTCGCTCCAAAAACTTAGAAAAATTATTTTTGATGAAGAAAAATGTTTAAACCTATTGTACGGAACCTGAAACTATTTTTTTAAAAGAATTAGGGTGAAGTTTTCAAAAAATAGGATATTCCTCCTCTTTAAATTCGCGATTGAGAACTATGATAGAAATCGATGGTTCATATAAAGAAGGTGGCGGTGCTCTTTTGAGGGTTTCAACCGCTCTTTCAGCTTTAACTGGTAAGAAGTTTCTTGTTAAAAACATCCGTGCCGGCAGACCGAAACCCGGGATGATGATGCAACACCTAAATTCAGTTTCCACCATTGGAAAAATTTCCAACGCCCAGATCACTGGACTGGAGCTAGGCTCCACCCAGATGGAATTTATCCCAGGAAAACTTAAAGGTGGAAAATTCCAGGTGGATGTAAAGACTGCAGGCAGCATCTCCCTGATCCTACAAGCCCTAATCATACCAGCCATCTTCACACCAGAAGGTGTCAAGATAACTATTAAGGGGGGGACTGATGTTCGATGGGCTCCATCTGTAGACTACCTCCGTAATGTGACCCTCCCAATACTACAATCTATGGGAGTATCTGTGGATTTGAAGTTGTTAAGCCGAGGCCATTATCCCAGGGGTGGGGGTTTAGTGAAAGCCTTTATAAAACCAGTTAAGAAGCTAAAAACATTGAATGTCCATGATTTAGAAGTCGATGTAATTAAGGGGATATCACACTCCACTCAGCTTCCCAGGCATGTTGCCACTCGCCAAGCAGATTCCGCACAAAAAATACTCCACTCAGCGGGTTATGATGTAGAAATAGAAATCGAGTCAGAAGGTGAAGCTCTATCCCCAGGGTCTGGGCTGGTACTCTGGAGTGAGCATGGTGGTAAAAGTATTCCACGTGTAGGTGCGAGTTGTCTGGGAAAGCCAGGTAAACCTGCAGAAGTAGTTGGTAGAGAAGCTGCCACCGAAATTTTGTCATGTATATCCCGAGGAGCTGCTCTGGACCAGTATATGGGTGACCAGATCATACCCTACTTGGCCATCGCTGGTTCTTCTTCAGTAAAGGTTGCCAGACTCACTAACCATACTATTACTAATATTTATGCAGCAGAGAAATTCACGAACCGCAATTTTACAATCAAATCCAGTTCAGATGAAGTTACAGTAATTGAAGTAGAATAACAATTTTTATAAGCAAAACCTACCTTATTACAACTTCATTTTAAGCATTACTAATAGGTTCATTTTAAGTGTATACATTCTCCAGAGATAACCTTGCGCAAACTTCCATCATCCATCTCTAAAATAAGAACTCCTTCATTGGTTATTCCAACAGCTTCTCCACGAACCACTTTTCCCTTTTTACGCACTTCAACATTCAAACCAATAGTTTTGGAAAGTTTTCTCCATTCTTTCAAAATTTCCGGAAAATTCCCTGTTTTAAAATCATTATAAAGAGTTTCAAAGTTTTTAAGGAATCTCTGAACTAGCTTTACACTGTAAATTTCCTTTTCAAGTTCCTGTTTTAAGGATGTTGCCCCTTTCCTCAGATTCGGGGGGAAAGCATTCACATCAACGTTAAGATCGATACCAACTCCCACCACAACATATTCAAGACCCTGAGGGTTGATGTTTGCTTCGGTTAAGATCCCACATACCTTTTTTTCTCCAATTAAAATGTCATTGGGCCATTTAATCCCCACATCGAGTTTACACTCTTCATCCAGTGTTTCAGCAACTGCCACTCCAGTTACCAGTGTTAGTTGAGGTGCTTTGGCTGGGGGAATATCCGGCCTTAAAATAATAGTCATCCACACCCCACCAGAGGGTGATAACCATTTTTTACCACGACGTCCCCTGCCACTGCTCTGACTTTCAGCAATAACAATGGTTCCTTCCGGTGCACCTTCATTAGCCAATTTTTTGGCCACTTCGTTAGTTGAATCAACCTCAGAATAGTAATGAATTTCTCGTCCAACATATTCAGTAGACAAATCACGCTGTAATTCATAAGGCAGGAGGCGATTAGGAGTTTTGGAAAGACAATAACCATTATCTGGTGATGAATCTATCACATAACCATCTTTTTGGAGTTGAAGTATTTCTTCGGCAAGTTGGGATTCCGATATTCCCACTTCAGATGCCAATCTAGCACCAGGAAGATATTTATCCTTATTTCGATGGAGTATCTTTAATATTTCTTTTTTATTCATCAAAACCACCCGAACCCTTTATTTTTTATTTTTCTCCAATGAATGACTCATATAACTTGAAACTGCCGCGGATACTGCAGCAACTCTTTTTGAGGGTAAAAATGTAGATTTGAGCCGTGAAACCATTTCTTTATCTTCTTTAACTATTTTTTCCATGTTTTCAGTGATTTCCTGTTTATACTCATCTACAAAGTGGGTGTGTAGTTTTCCTTGCTGGAAAGTCGGGCTTAACATCATTGCCTTATGGAAGGGTATGGTGGTTTCCACTCCCAAAATAATATATTCTGAAAGTGCTCTTCGCATTCTGGTGATGGCTTCATTCCTGTTCCTACCCCATACAATGAGTTTCGAAATCATTGAATCATAATAGGGAGGAATAGTGTAATTCATGTAAACTCCACTGTCCACTCGCAACCCAGGACCACCAGGGGAACGATAACCAGTGATCTTACCAGGGTTAGGTGAAAAATCTGTTAAAGGATTTTCAGCGTTGATACGACACTCAATAGCATGACCTCTTACTTGAATATCTTCCTGGGTGCAGCATAACTCTCTGCCAGAGGCAATTTTTAGCTGCTCTTTAACCAGGTCAACTCCAGTAACCGCTTCAGTGATAGGGTGTTCCACTTGGATTCTGGTGTTCATCTCCAAAAAGTAAAAGTTCCCATTAGAGTAAAGGAATTCCACAGTACCTGCATTAGTATAGTCTATTGATGATGCAGCTTTAACTGCTGCTTTCCCCATTTTTTCCCTTAGTTTGTCAGTCATAATCGGAGAAGGTGACTCCTCAATTAGTTTCTGGTGTCTTCGTTGGATACTACACTCACGATCCGCCACATGGATGGTATTACCATGTTCATCTGCCAAGATCTGGAATTCTATATGGCGAGGTTCCTCCACATACTTCTCAATAAACACTGTTGAATCTCCGAAGGCTGATGCTGCTACAGATTGTGTGGATTCAAGGGCACGGATAAGTTCATCTTCTTCATAAACTGTCCGCATGCCAATACCGCCACCACCAGCCGATGCCTTAACTATCACGGGGTAGCCAATGGATTCAGCTATTTTAAGTGCTTCATCCGGGTCAGTCACTCCCCTACTGTTACCAGGGATTACTGGAACTCCTGCTTTTTCCATGAGTTTACGAGATTCAATTTTACTCCCCATAGCCTCTATAACACGGCCAGATGGGCCTACAAGTTTTATACCATGTTTGGCACATTCATCACCCATTGCCGAGTTTTCAGCCAAAAAACCGTAACCCGGGTGTAATGCATCGGCCCCAGATTCTTCAGCAGCCTCTAAAATGTGTGGAATGTTCAAATAACTATCAGCAGGAGCTGGTCCTCCTATAAGATATGCTTCATCAGCATATTTAGCGAAAAGCGAATTCTTATCAGCTTCTGAGTATACAGCTACACTTTTTACATCCAGTTCTCTGCAAGCTCGCATCACCCTAATGGCGATCTCTCCACGGTTAGCAACCAGGACCTTGTCAAACATGATATCTTCCTGTGTGTCTTTTGCAATATTATATAGGGTTTTCTTTTATCTTGATATATTTATTAACTTTATCTATATCTCCCTACAGATTTATATCTAACTGCAAAATATCCAAGGAACATATAATATTATAAGTAAATATATATTATTATAGACTTAATCACCATTAACAGGCCTAAAAATCATGATTAACAAGAAACGACATCTTGAAATGGCGCTACAAACCATACCTTCCCATCCTGATCCAGACTGTGATCTGGAACAGTACCACACCCCCGCCACCATAGCCGCAGATGTGCTCTGGAATGCCAGTGCCCAGGGAGATATTCAAGGGATGAAAGTGGTTGATCTTGGATGTGGAACTGGAATTCTAGCCCTCGGAGCAGCTATGATGGGGGCTGAGGAAACTGTGGGGATTGATGTTGATGGTGGTGCCCTGAAAGTTGCAGAAAATGAAGCAACTAGACTTAAAGTTCAGGATAAATGTAGATTCCTCAGGATGGATGTGGATGATTTTGAAGGTAAGGGGGATACTGTTATCCAGAACCCTCCATTTGGTGCTCAGAAAGCCCATCATAAGGATGCTGACCGAAAATTTTTATTAAAAGCCTTTAATGTGGCTCCTGTGGTTTATTCTTTCCATTTGGCCAAAACCGAGGATTTCATAGAACGTTTGGTGTCATCGGTTTCAAGTGTAATAACCCACCGTTTCTATTATAAATTTCCCCTACCACGTACCTACCACTTCCATAAGGAAGAAAAACGGGAAGTGGAAGTAGTTGTGTTTCGTTTTGAAAGTTAATTATACACTTTTAGCAAATTTTAAAAAATAAGGGATTACTATTCATGATATTTTAAATAAAAAAAAGAGAATATCTTTTTTCTTCTTTTACACAGCTGCTGTGGTGAAGGGTCGGCTGTATTTTGTGATGGGGTTGCCTGCTAGGTCGGTTATGCTTCCAGCGTATAATATTATGGTGTATTTGGTTGCTTTTTTCAGTGGGTTGTTGGGTGTTATGGTTAGGGTGTTGCCGTTTATGGTGTTGGTGGTGGGTATGTTTGTTCCGGTGTTGGTTTTTAGTTGGATGTTCATGGTTCCTGGTTTTATGGGTTCGTTGAAGGTGG